>CAZWCI010000001.1:0-5557 GCA_964632815.1 uncultured Lentimicrobiaceae bacterium
GCCTTGATACCGGTTGGGACACCTTGATAATTTTCTTCTTTGTTTTTGAGTTCAATTAATTCTTCAAGCGCTTTTTTTACCACATCGTCCAACGGCTTACTGTCGCGTTTAAAATTGTTCTGGATAATCCCGAAAAGGTCTGTTTCTGCTTTGTCCAATAATTGCAAAACATCTTTTGCATCTTCATAAGAGTCCTTAATAATTGAAGTACATATCACAATCAACTCTCGGAGCACGAACTTCTCCATGACCACACGGGCGTGATACTCAATATTGGCGGAAGAGGCCACACGGTTGGTTAAAGAGGCCAAATAGGAGGGACCTCCCACGAACTCAAGACGTTTTTTCTTGCGTAAAACATCTGTAACCGTCAATAAATCAATAGGAAGGCTGTTTTGGAATAGCTCTGCAATGGCTTGAAAAATATACTGATGTTGCTCTTTATAGAACATTTTGGATGAAATGAAGTCGATGTAGGCAATCGCATCCTTGTCAATCATCAAAGCTCCTAAAATCGCCTCTTCAAAGTCAACGGCTTGGGGAGTCAGTTTGCCTGTAAGTCCAAAAGTACTTTCAACCGTGTTAAAAGAAATTTTATTTTCTCTTTTATTTTCTATAAATTGCTCTTTTTCCATAAATTAACCCTCAAATTTCTCTTTATTTTTACATTTTCAAAAATATATCATTTTTTGTTTTGTTTCAAATAAAGTTATTAACATTATGTCGTTATTTTTATTTAAAATGCATAGAATGGTATGAGATGAAAAATTGTACATTTGCATAGAAAAACTGTAAAATTAAAGGATATGCTATTGTCTCCTTATTTAATTCCATTTGATTTAGAGGGACTTAAACTACCAGATTCGCTTTCTGGGAACTCACTCATTGCACGACGGATTCATTTTTTTTCTTCGGAGGAAGAGCCTGATCTTTCGATGTATGATTTAGCGATTATCGGAGTGCCCGAAGCCCGTAACGCATTCGAAAATAGTGCTGCTTCGCTTGCTCCCGACGAGATAAGACGTCAATTTTACAAACTTTATAGCTGGAATACTCCGGTTCGGATGATCGATTTGGGAAATATTGTGTTGGGAGCCACAGTAGAAGATACCTATCATCTTGTTTCGGACATATTGGCTCACCTGATTGCAAACAATGTTATCCCCATTATTTTGGGAGGAAGTAATGATTTGGCGTATGCCAATTATCTGGCTTATAAAAAGTTGGAACAAGTGGTTAATGTGGTCGCAGTTGATTCCCGTTTTGATATAGGAAACGAAAATCTTCCGATAGCTTCCAATGCTTACCTGAATAAAATTATTTTGGAAGAGCCGAACTATTTGCTCAATTATTCTAATATCGGTTATCAAACCTATTTGAATAGTCCGGAAGAGATTGATTTGATGAGTAAATTATTCCTTGACACCTATCGCGTTGGGATGATGCGTGGGGATTTGACAGAAGTGGAGCCAATCGTACGAAATGCGGAGATGGTTTCACTTGACATTTCTGTCGTAAGACGTCCGGACGCCTGTGGAAACCCGCATAATTCTGCCAATGGTTTTTACGGGGAAGAGATTTGTCAGGTAATCCGCTATGCCGGATTAAGTGATAAATTGACCTCCTTCGGAATATATGAATATGATCCGACATTGGATTATTCCAACCAAACTTCGCAGCTGATAAGTCATATTCTTTGGTATTTCGTAGAAGGTTTTATTAATCGTCAAAATGATTGCTCTTTTAAAGATTTGAAACAATATGTCAAGTATAGTGTTGCTGTTTCTGAAGCCGTAGATGAGATTGTATTTTATTGCAGTAAAAAAACCGGTAGATGGTGGATTATCGTACCTATTATAAATATTAAAAAAAATATTAAACAAAAGTACTTCCTTCCTTGTTCTAAAAAAGATTATGAAATTGCATGTAAGGATAAAATTCCCGAGAGATGGTGGAAAACGTATAATAAATTAAACAATTAAAACGTGAAATTATGAAAAAATTACTGCAAGAATTCAAAGCTTTCGCAATGAAAGGAAGCGTTATCGACATGGCTGTCGGTATCATTATCGGAGGTGGTTTTGGAAAAGTTGTTGCTTCGTTGGTTTCAGATGTCATTATGCCGCCTATCGGATTGTTGATAGGAGGAGTAAATTTTACGGAACTTAAAGCCGTTCTCAATCCACATAAAGTGAAAGAAGGTGTTGAAGCGGTTACCCTCAATTATGGAACGTTTATTCAAACCATTATTGATTTTACCATTATTGCATTTTCAATTTTTATGGTGATCAGATTGATTAACAAACTTCATAATCTGACCAAAAAGAAGGAAGAGGAAGTTCAAGCTGCACCTCCTGCGGCGCCGGAACCGACCAAAGAGGAAATTTTGCTTACAGAAATAAGAGATTTATTGAAAAGTAAGAATTAATATTATTAATTAATTTTCTTAAAAAATATTGATGATGAAAAAGTTATTTCTTTTTTTAAGTATGGTACTATTTTCATTTTCGTTGTTTGCTCAAGAAGATGAAGTTAGTGCCGCGGAAGCTGCTGCTGCCGCAGAAGCTGCTGCAAAATTGACAGTTACTCCAACACAAGATATACCGGATTCACTTAATTGGGATTTTTCAGGTGTTGCGGGATTAAATTTCACCCAAACCCAACTCTGGAATTGGGCAGGTGGCGGAAATAATAATTTTACCGGTGTGGTTTTTGCAAATCTTTTTTTGAGATATAAAAAGAATAAGGTAGCGTGGGATTCCAATCTTGATACGGATCTTGGGGTAATGTATGCTTCCGAAACAAAGTTCCCATGGCGAAAATCGAATGATAAAATCAATTTTGCCACTAAGTTTGGATGGGAATTTAAACCAACTTGGTTTCTTACTCTTTTAGGCGGCTTTAAGTCCCAATATATTGCCGGTTATGACTATAAGGAAACACTTGATGAACCGATTTATAACTCTAATTGGGTATCTCCTTCTTATACAGATCTTTCTCTCGGGATTGACTGGAAACCCAATGAAATTTTCTCTCTATACCTCTCTCCGATAGCCGGTCGTCTTACTACGGCAACCGATTCTTTGCTCCGAGCAAAATATGGCGTTCCTATCGACAAAACTTATAAGGCACAAGTCGGGATGACCTTCAAAGCAGCCGTAATGTATAAACGTATTGAAAATCTTCAAATTATGACCTCATTACTGCTCTTTACACCCTATACTTCAAAATTCGGAAACTTCAATGTGGATTGGGATTTTTTGATCTCATATCGTTTCCTCAAAGTACTCAATGTGTCTCTCAACACAACTTTGAGATATTATGATGATGTGATGGTGACGACAAAGAACGGAAATGTTGGTCCAAGAGTGCAATTTAAAGAAGTCCTCGGCGTTGGAATAGGGTATAGTTTTTAATTTTTTTCTTATCAATAGATGGCAATGGATTCTTACTTACTTAAAGGAGCTCAAAAAGCATTAGTAGAGAAACTAAAAAATAAAGGAATTTCAGATAATAATGTATTGAATGCCTTTTCTGTTGTAGAAAGACATCAATTTATAGAATCGGTCTTTTGGCATAAAGCTTATGAAGATATTCCCTTGCCTATTTATTGTGATCAAACAATTTCGCAACCTTATACAGTTGCCTATCAGACACAACTTTTATCGGTTGATAAAGGAGATAAGATCTTGGAAATCGGAACCGGTTCCGGTTTTCAAGCTGCTATCCTGAATGCAATGGGCGCAAAAGTTTATACCATCGAAAGACAAGCTGAGTTGTATCAGATAACCAAAAAGATCCTCAATCGGATGGCTCCTCGTGTTATTGCTTGCTACGGAGACGGGTTTGCGGGACTTCCTCAATATGCTCCCTTCGATAAGATTATTGTTACCTGCGGAGCTCCGATAGTGCCTGAAGCTCTTCTAAACCAATTAAAAACTAATGGAATTCTGGTAATTCCTGTCGGACAAGGAGAACAAGTGATGAAACGAATCACTAAAATTGATGATCAAAACTATAAAGAAGAAACCTTCGGGAATTTTATTTTTGTTCCGATGTTGGAAAATATTGTGAAAATAAAGTAATTGCTATTCTCTATTTCCACTCAAAACCATTAATCATTTCAAGAATATCTTCACGAATATATTCTATGACCGGTTGTAAAGAGTCGTTATTGGGTGGATTGTTAAAATAGAGTGCTCCACGTAAATAATGATTGGAACTATCAGTAAGCCAAAAACTGATCGGAGTGGCCACTTTCATTCCTTTTATGTCATAAATCTGTCCAAAAATATTGGATGCAGAATCTGAGACGATGGAAAATTCAACATCATCAGCTACTTTATAATGAAAGGAGACTATTTTATCTTCTTCAATAATTCGTTCACGTAAATCTTGATGTAAAGCAGCATAAGTAAGATTTAAATCTGCATTAAATTGCTTATAATTAATATAAATCCAATAGTCTCCGTTTGGCTGTTGTTTGAATTTATAAGTTGCATATTTAGAATAGGGAAAATGAAACGGAAATACGGTGTCCAATTGCTGGTACGCATGCGGAGGTAATTCTATTCGATAATATCCTTTGGGTTTCGGACTATCTACTTGGTTGGTGTTCGTGCATGATATCGTTAGAAAGATGAATGAACTCATCAAAATCAAAAAGATTCGGTTACGGTTTTTCATAGAATTCCTCTTTATTGTTTATTGAAGGATTGGTATTAAAATGATTCATGGTTTGAGCGATCCCATTGCTGACAAAAGAGTATATTGCTTCCGTGCAACGCTCAATTTCAGGATTAACCACTTCTAAATCCTCTTTTGAAAACCGCCCCAACACATAATCCACCTGAAAACCTTTAGGATAATCTTTCCCGATGCCAAAACGAAGCCGTGGAAAGTTTTGGTGTCCAAGAGTTTCAATGATATGATTTAAACCATTGTGAGAACCACCGCTACCTTTCGATTTAATTCTGATTGTTCCAGTAGGAAGATCAATATCATCCGTAACAACAATCATATTCTCAATTTCTATCTTCTCAGCATCAAGCCAATAACGAACGGCCTTTCCACTTAAATTCATATAGGTAGTGGGCAGTATCATTATGATCTGCTTTCCCTTGTAGCGAGCACGAGCTATATATGCAAATCGATCTTGTGAGAAGGAAGCTTCCAATTTTTTAGCCAAAGCTACAACAACCTCAAACCCAATATTGTGGCGCGTACCTTCGTATTTTGCTTCACTATTGCCCAATCCTACAATTAAAAATTTTCTATTATCAGCCACTATTTATTCCTCGTTCTTAGTAATTAATACTTTATCAATACGATTGTGGTCAATATCAACAACCTCAATACTATAATTTTTAAAATCAAAAGAGTCTCCTATTTCCGGGATTTTTTCAATATATTCCAATACAAATCCTGCAACTGTGGAATAATCAATCTCTTCAAAGTCAATTTCAAAATTTTCGATAACATCCATCAAAACTTCTATGGGAGCATCGCCATTAACCAAAACAGATTGGTCTTCACGAACGTAAATATCCGGTTCTAC
>CAZWCI010000001.1:5657-54448 GCA_964632815.1 uncultured Lentimicrobiaceae bacterium
ATATTGATCAAGGTCTTTATTGCAAACTAGAACTTTACTATTTTTAGAGGATAAGAGCTGATCCGTAAATTCTACCTCCGGAAGGTTGATGTCAATCCAATCAATTTCTGAACGATGGGTCATGATGTGTTTTGCCCGTTTATCAGAAAAATAGAATAATTTCTCATGAATCACATTCTGTTCTTCTTCGATAACTCCTTCTTTAGAAGCAAATCTGATTATTTGGCGAATCTCTTCTTCCGTCACATGATTTTCTGGCGGAGAAATACCGATCATCTTGTTGATTAAATGAGTTGAGAAAGCTAATAATTTTACAAGTGGAAAGAATAGAGTAGTGACTACATAAATAGTGGGGGCTACTTTTACAGCCGCATTTTCGGGTTTTGACAACGCAATCGTTTTCGGAACCAATTCGCCAAGAACAATCGAAAGAAATGTGATAATGGCAATACTTAGGGTAACGGAAATACCGTAAGAAGCGGTCGGGGAAACATTCATCCATACAAATAAAGGGGTCAGATATTTGGCTAAACTTACCCCACCATAAAAACCGGTAATAATTCCAATCAGCGTAATTCCAACTTGGATTGATGAGAGAAAATTTCCCGAATTGTCTAGCAATTTGAGCGCATATTTTGCTCCTTTGGAATTCTGCTCTTTTAAATGCTCCAACCTGAGTTTTTTGGAGGAGATTAAGGCAATTTCACTTAACGAAAAAAAACCGTTCAGTAAAATTAATAAAATAACTATGATTATTTCCAAAATGAAAGGGATTAATAAAATTTATTTTTTTAGAATTTCTGTTCTGTTCTTTTTTATGTAATAAAAATAGAGAATAAGATCAAAAGCCACTAAAAATAAATTGAATACATATAAATAAGTGACATAGTCATAATCATTGATGATTTTATGGAGAATACCGAACCCGTATCCGGCAATAATAATCATCATAAATACAGGACTCTTCCCGATTACAATTTTTGTTCGTAAAGCTTTAATTATAGAAATGGGCCAGCTACAAGCAAAACAAATTAACATCAGTACTTCAAAAAAATTTGAACCCGGTGTACCAATCATATTGTCTGTCAAAATCATTTTTCTTTCTGTTTTTCAGTTACTAAATTCCTCTATTATAGCTAAAAAAAAGATGAAATTCAGATGTGCAAAATTACAACTTTTTTAAATACAAAAGAAAGAAGAATTATGATTCTAATATCGAGGATGAAAAAGAGAAATATTACTTTTAATGTACTCTTTATCAAGGTGGGTGTATATTTCGGTTGTGGTGATGCTTTCGTGTCCCAACATTTCTTGGACGGCACGCAAATCGGCTCCTCCTTCAATAAGATGAGTTGCGAAAGAGTGCCGGAAGGTATGTGGACTTACATTTTTTGAGACCCCGGATAGTTGTACTAACTGTTTGACAATCATGAAAATCATTTCTCGAGTGAGTTGTCCCCCACGCCTGTTAAGGAAGAGAATGTCTTCACTTCCTCTCTTGATTGTGAGATTTGAACGATCTTCCATGTATAAGAGAATTGCTTTTTGTGCAGTTTGACCTATCGGAACCAATCGCTCCTTATTGCCTTTGCCGATAATTCTGATGTATCCTTCCTGAAATCTAAGTTGAGAAATTTTCAATTGAATGAGTTCACTTACCCGTAGCCCACAGCCATACAAAACTTCAATAATGGCTTTGTTGCGATGTCCTTCATTTGCACTCAAGTCAATGGCTTTGATAATCGATTCAATTTCCGGAATAGAAAGAACTTCGGGGAGATGTATCCCTATTTTTGGAGATTCTAATAATTCTGTAGGATCTTCAGAAATAATTCGCTCATAGATTAAATAGCGATAAAAACCTTTGAGTGCTGAAATAATGCGTGCTTGAGTGCGTGGTGAAATTTGTTGTTTATATAAATAAGATAAAAAAGAATGTAAATCTTCAAGAGTAACCTCTTCAAGCCTTTTCTTTTCCTCTAAAAAGAGATATAATTTATTAAGATCATGCATATATGCCTCTATCGTTTTAGACGAATATGATTTCTCTAATTGGAGATATTGGTAAAACATTTTGACATAGATGTCGGAAGTAAACTGATTAAGTTGTTCCATTGCAGATTAAAATATATTATAGTGCAAAGGTACGAAAGAAAAATGGAGTTAATGTTGGTGATATTAATATTTTTTGTACTTTTGCGATCTCGTTTTTGGGGCGTTAGCTCAGTTGGCTAGAGCGTTAGACTGGCAGTCTAAAGGTCACGGGTTCGACTCCCGTACGCTCCACAAAAACACGGACAGGTTGATAAATTAATTTTATCAACCTGTTTTTTTCTTTTTACTTAAAATAATATAAAAATTATTCCATATTGGCAACATTGAACAATTTATATTGTCTATTTTGATGATGATAAAATGGTTATTTACAATTGTAATATATAAAAAATGTGTATTGCTTTTTTAGAAAATAAATGTATTTTTGCCATAAACGTATCAAAATGTAAAATAGGCTTTATTGTATGAAAAATCGAGATATTTTTTACTTTTTTATCGGATTTTTTTTCTTAATTTCAGCGGGTCAGCCATTAAGAGCGCAATCTCCGTGTGATGTCAACGGAATAAATCCATTCTGTACTGATGATAATCCATACGGAATCACATATAATTCGGGAACATCAGGTGATGCTTCCTCTTTTTTTGGTTCTTCCAGTTATGCCTGTTTGTATAGTATGCCAGCTCCTGCTTATTACTATCTTAGAATTTCTTCTCCCGGAGATCTTTTAATTCATATAAGACAAGTATCAGTTGGCGGATATGAAATTGATGTTGACTTTGCATGTTGGGGACCTTTTAATGCGACTAATGAATCTGCATTTATTAATAATCTTTGTTCAGGACAATATAATTTGGATAATGTGACCAGTGGAAGTCATGTGCCTTCAGGTGGTTATCATGATCCCAATAATCCAAGTAGTTGGGGAGGGTATCCAAACGGAAATTTAGTCGATTGCAGTTATAGTGCCGTGGGAACAGAATGGTGCTATATCCCTTATGCACAAGTAGGACAATATTATATATTGCTTCTTACGAATTATTCGAGAAGTCCTGGAACGATTACCTTCTCCCAATCTTCGGGTTCTGCCAATACAGATTGTTCCCTTTTAGCTTCAGTAAGCCATAATGGACCTTTGTGTGAAGGGGAAACACTTATTTTTACATGCGACAACTATCAAGCCGGAGCTACATATTCATGGAGCGGCCCGAATAACTGGACTTCAAATTTGCAGAATCCGGTAATTCAGAACACTACTGCTGCCATGTCTGGGATATATACATTTCAAATGCTTCATCAAGGTGAAACCTTTACCGAAACGACTTCCGTTCAAATTTACCCACTCCCGATAGTCAATATTACCCCTCCAAACCCTGCTGTTTGTGACGGAGATACGATTTCCCTTCAAGCTTCCGGAGGCGGAACTTATGAATGGAGTAATGGGAGTACAGATTCAATCATAACAGTTGTTCCAACACAAACAGAAACATATTCAGTGACCGTAACCTCTGATTTTGGGTGTGTTTCTACTTCATCAGCTACCATCAGATACGGACAAACCAACAACTATGCTTTACTTGATGAAATTTGTTCAGGGAACAGAGTCTCAGTATCTCCATACGATCCTTCCGTAAGTTATGTTTGGAATTCAGGTGAAACATCTTATTCAATCCTTCCTCAAGTAAGTGTTCCTACCCAATATATTGTGGTTATAACAGATAGTAACGGTTGTATTGTGACCGACTCCATTATGGTTTATCCAACCCCTGTTGCTGATTTTATACCGGATGCATATTCCAAAGAAATGGAAGACGGGATGGCTGTGATTAACTTTACCGACTTATCGGACGGAGCAGAATTTTGGAAATGGAGTTTTGGAGATCAGGGAGCATCCGGAAATTTTTCTGATGTTCCTTCACCATTATATGTTTATACACGACCAGGATTGTATCAAATTTGCCAAGTGGTTTCTACTGCTCATAATTGTGCTGATACTCTTTGTCGAAGAGTGCTTATTACCACTCCATTTAATTTTTATATTCCCAATTCATTTACTCCTTATCGTCAAAATGGACTTAATGATGTTTTTGCTCCCAAAGGAGTAGGTATTATGCCTGAAAATTATGAAATGGTAATTTATAACAACTACGGACAATTAATCTTTAAGACTAATGAACTTTTTGGTGGATGGGACGGCTCTTTGCCAAATGGAGAAATTGCTCCTATGGGAGTATATGTTTATAGAATTACATTGTATGATTTTAGTGAAGATGAAAAGATTTATTACGGGACTGTAACTCTGATAAGGTAGTCATTGTTTTTGCTTTGATTTTAAATTTATTAATATAATTCTGATTGATTTTTTCTAATAAAGGGGAACTTGTTTATACTGTATAATCTTTAATTTATAAATCAAAAAGATACGTTAATTTTGTAACTCAAATTATTCGAATATTCTAAGCATGAAAAAATATTATTTAATTCTTTTTTTAATTACTGTTTTTCTGAATTCAATTTACGCTCAATCTCCTTGTGATCCTGATGGTATTCATCCTTTTTGTACTGAAGCAAATCCTTATGGTGTTACCTATTATACAGCAACCAGCGGTTCTGCGGATGATTTTTTAGGACCATCGGGTTATAGTTGTTTATATAGTTATCCAGCTCCTGCTTATTATTATCTTCGTATTTCAGATCCGGGAGATTTGTTAATTTATATAGAACAACAATCGATTAATGGAGGATATGAATTAGATGTTGATTTTGCTTGTTGGGGACCTTTTCAAGCGAATACGCAGGAACAATTTATTCAAAATTTGTGCTCTGGAGTTTACGCCCTTGATGATCAAGATATGGGGAGCCACTTTGTTTATGATGGGTATCATTCTCCAACTGATCCGAGTACATGGGGTGGTTATCCGGCCGGAAATGTGGTGGATTGCAGTTTTGACCCCTCAGGCTATGAATGGTGTTATATCCCTAATGCTCAAGTGGGAGAGTATTATTTGATAATTTTGACAAACTTTTCATTGGAAGCCGGAATTATTACTTTTAATCGGGAAAATGTCTCATCTGCTACTACCGACTGTTCTTTACTTGCACCCGTGAGCAACAATGGACCTTTGTGCGCGGGAGCCACTCTGTATCTAACTTGTCATAATAGTGAAGCAGGTGCTACTTATTATTGGACAGGTCCCAACGGGTGGACTTCTAATTTACAAAATCCTGTGATACAGAATACAACAACTGCTATGTCAGGTGAATATACTTTAACAATGATCTTTGACGGAGATACAGGTGTTGCCTCTACAACGGTTTTAATAACCAACCAAGCTAATATTGCGATAACCCCCGCTCTTCAAGGCTTATGCGCCGGAGATACTGTTACGTTTACAGCTTCCGGTGGAAATACCTATTTGTGGAGTACCGGTGAAACTACCTCATCTATTGAAGTAAGTCCTACTGTTACAACTGTTTATACTGTTACCGGAACTGCAAACGGTGGATGCTCTGCTACAGCCACAGCTACAGCCGAATTAGGTCAGGCATCTGCGGTTTCAATACCTTCTCCTGTATGTGAAGGGAAACCAATAACCGTTTCACCCAATTCACCAGGATATACTTATTTGTGGAATTCAGGAGAAACATCTCCTTCTATCTTTCCTGATGTTACTATTCCTACAACCTACACTGTTACAGTAACAGATGCCTACGGATGTTCAGGAACGGCCTCAGTTGTAGTCAATCCTTCTCCGACAGCAGATTTTACAATCTCCCATGCAGAATTGGAAATAGAAGATGGATTTGCAGTGGCAAATTTTACCAATTTATCTCAAGATGCAGATATGTGGGTATGGAATTTCGGAGATTTCAATGCAACCGGAAACCAATCGTCTGAGATGTCTCCAAGTTATGCTTATACTCATTCCGGTATTTATACCGTTTGGTTAGTTGTTTCTACAATAGAGAATTGTAAAGATTCTATCAGCAGAGTTGTTACGGTAACAACTCCTTTTGAATTTTATATTCCAAATGCTTTCACTCCTAATATTAACGGATTGAATGAGGTTTTTGCCCCTACAGGCGTGGGCGTTTCTCCCAATAATTATGAGATGTCTATATATAATAGTTATGGAGAACTTATTTATTATACAACAGAACTTTATGGCTCTTGGGATGGAAAAGTGAAAGGAAAACTTGTGCCTGCAGATGTGTATGTGTACCATTTTGTAATTGAGTCAGTTGATGGATTTCAACGTAAATTTACAGGTACAGTAACTGTCATAAGATAATTTATTCCCCATTAAGGCGTTATTGATATATGATGAATAGAAAAATTATTTTTTTGCTATTAAGTATAGCTATACTCTCCATAATAGATTCTTTGGCTCAAGATTTACCTTCAGATTCTACGGACTTGAAGTACGAGAGAACTGATAAGTTCCTTTTGCCGCAAATTAACTACGATTGGATCTCTTTTCAAATTAAAGCCCAGATAACTACTGAAGAAGAACAACCTCCTCAGATTCAAATTTTTGTGGTTAATAGAATAGATAGTATTATTTATTTGAATTTTAATAAATCAGGGATAGAATTATTGCGAATGGTTTTTACTCCGGATGAGGTTATTTACGTGAATAAAATGAGTGAGTCCTATTATCAGGGAGGGTATGAGCCTTTAACATCTATGATTGGAGTCCCCTTAGATTTTTATCTTCTTCAATCTATATTGAATGCTGTTGATTTAAAAGGGTTTACCCCCGAACTTGAATTTTTTGAAAAAGATAGCTTACTGCATTTGACTTCACCACATCGAACCAATGCGAGTACAAAGATGATTATTATGCAACAAGTACTCTTAAATCCTGATTTTTCCATAGCTTTGAATGAAATTACGGATCTTGGTTTAAGATATTCATTACTTGCAAAATATGATGAATACATGACAATCTCCGATTTCCCTTTTTATAGTAAAATTCGCTTGGATGTTGAAAGTTTTGATATGGTATTAGAAGGAGAAATAAAAAATGTGAAGATAAATGTGCCGGGTCCAACTACCATCCGAATTCCATCCAAATTTACTCCATTAATTGATAAACAATAAGCAATAATAGATTTATGATGAATGATAAAATAAAAGAATTGGCTATTGAAGTTCTTCAAATGGAAGCTGATTCATTGCTTCATTTAAAGCAATTTATTAATGATGATTTTGTTAAAAGTGTAGAGCTTATTATGCAAGCCAAAGGAAGAGTTGTGGTTACAGGTATTGGAAAAAGCGCTATAATAGCTCAAAAAATTGTGGCAACCTTTAATTCTACCGGGACTCCGGCTGTTTTTATGCATGCTGCAGATGCTATTCATGGAGATTTAGGAATTATTCAACCCGATGATGTGGTGCTCTGTCTCTCAAAAAGTGGAAATACTCCTGAGATATCAGTATTGGTTCCGTTTCTTAAAATGAGCAAAAATAAGTTAATTGCCATGGTAGGGAATACGAACTCTTTTTTAGCAGGAGAGGCTGATTTTGTGCTGGATTGTTCTGTGGAAAAAGAAGCCTGTCCTAATAATTTAGCCCCAACTTGCAGCTCAACGGCACAATTGGCTATGGGCGATGCTTTGGCCAGTTGCTTAATCGAACGAAGAGGATTCTCTTCAAAAGATTTTGCAAAATTTCATCCGGGAGGAATTCTTGGAAAAAGACTCTATGTGAAAGTTAATGACCTTTCTAAATTTAATGAATTGCCTCAAATCAAAGAATCCGATTCAATCAAAACTGCTATTCTTGAAATTTCAGGAAAATGTCTTGGAGTTACTGCAGTTGTTGAAAAGGATAAAATTGTGGGTGCTATTACCGATGGGGATTTGAGAAGAATGCTGGAGAAAAATGAAACGTATGATCACTTGTTGGCAAAAGATATTATGACGCGCAATCCCAAAACAATTCATTTCAATGCGCTTGCCATCGAAGCTCTGGAATTAATGAAAAAGAAAAATATTACCAACCTCTTTGTGGTTAATGATCAAGAACAGTATGTAGGGGTAATTCACCTTCATGATATAATCAAAGAAGGTATTTTCTAACTAATTTTCTTCTTCAGGAGTAACTTTGTACCTCGGAATCGGGGTGTGAAAAATATCCTTCGGACTAAGGGCTCTGTATTGAATCAACCATCTGAAATCTCTTAATAATCTCTCTTTTGGAGTTAACATATTCTCCGGATGAAGAATCCCATCAGGCGAATTGAAAAAGGTAATGGAGGTTACTTCATTATTTTCCAGGAAAATACGCATTTCACTCGTCGCAGATGAATTTATACCCACCAATGAGCTGTCTTCTTCTTGGATATAATAAAGACACTCCGCATTTCCATTTACATCAACACGCTTTAAATCTTGATTTTGAATATAACCTGTAATCGTTAAACCTTTAATTTGATTAAATTCAGTTTCTTCATAAAGAGATGAAACAATAAACCCTGATTTGATAAGGTAAACGCGGATATTAGATGAATCTTCTATATAAAAGCGTATTGTATCGGCACTAAGTTGATTCATTCCAGACCAAATGACAGGATTGTAATACATGATTAAAATAGAATCATTCGTAAGATATGATAGAGAATCGCAAGCTCCTTGCATATCACTCCTATAAAATTTAACTTTATTATAGGCTTGAATATGTTGAGGTTCTTGCAGCGAATCAAAAAAGATTTTAAGGGTATCAGCATGTAAATAGAGTGAATCCTCGTTTTCGATAAGAATTACCAAACTGCTATCTGTCACAACAGAGGTGCCCCCCAATTCATAATGTTCTACGTAATTTCCTTTGATGATATAGTTTTTTGAACTGTCAATCACCACAATATTTTGATGCCCAATTCCGAATCGTAAATTTTTGTCGTAATAAATACTATCTCCCGTGAGAAATTGGGTTTTATTATGAAGTTCAACACTATCTACCAGTAAGGTTACATCTTTTCTGGTATTGTACCAACCGGAATTGGTATAAATGATATTTTCTTCAGAAGTTAATTTTGTTCGAGAAATGAAATATGTTGTTTCTGTTTCTGTGTTATAGGCAAGAGAATCACAAGTCATTTGATATGAATTGTTTACCAATTTAACATTCCCTTCTAAAATAATTCGATTTAAATTTGTATAGTAATTTCCAATTAAACTTGTGAGAATGTTATCCTTGCTAACCATTCTTCCTCCGGTTAAGTAGTAACCGTGTTCTGTATTTGTATGATAAACCAAACTATCTGTATATAGAGCAGAATTATTATCTCGCAAAATAACATTCCGTGAAATGGTTATAATTTTTAAATCTGCATCATAGGTGAGGTATTTTCCATAAAGAGTGAGTGAATCGTTGAGGTTTATACGGATTCGTTCTCCAAATCCTTCCATATAGTTTCTATCTTTGTAAAAATGAGCACTATCGCAATATCCCGTTGTTTGGTCATGAGTAAATACAACATTCCCTTTAAAACGATCAACTCCGGGTAAATAAGCCTCATCATATTCCAATCTATTAGCTCTGAAATTTATTTTTTTAGGACCATTTTGTGCGGAGACAGAAAGAAATATTCCTAATAAGAGGATGAAACTATAAGTGGATTTGTAAAAAAAATTGGATATTGACATCTTATCGCTATTGATGGAATTCTTGTTTGTCAATAATACGGTCATTTTCGAAAATAGTTATTCTGATTGTATCTCCTTTGGGATTAAACTCAATCTCTTTTCCATTTTTTGTATTATCCTTGTATGTGGTAATTTGCATTAGATTTCCCTCAAGATCGAAGGCAATCTGTTCTCCGGCTCCTTTGTTGAAATTTGCTTCACCAACCGGAAGTCCTCGTTGATCATAATAATTCCATTGCCCATCAAAAAGGTTATTCCAAAAAGCCCCTTCTTCTTTAATCTGATCTTTATTATGCCAAGTAGCGTAATAACCATGCTTCTTCCCCTCTTTATAATAAGTTTCCATGATTTTATATCCGTCTATACTATATAAAATTTCAACACCATCTTTAAGATCATTTTTATAATCAGTTTTTGATTCAATTTTATTGGCATTGAACCAACGTGTCATTTTTCCTTCCTTTTTCCCGTGGACCATATTGATTTCAAGTTCTTTAACACCATCTGCTCGATAATAGGTCATTAATCCGTGCTCTTTCTTCCCTTTATATGTGATGACCGATTTTACAACTCCATTCGGATGATATTCCGTTTCAGTGTGTGTACATGCGTGGAAAGTAATGATGATGATGATAAGTAATATTGTTCGTATAAGCTTATTCATACTTTTATGCATCAGTGTAATTCAATAGATATTTATTTAAGCTACAAAAATAGTTAATTTTATTATACGATTCTTTCGAAGATGAAATTACGCTTTAGTAAATGTTCCCTTTTAATTATGATTAATTATTATAAATAAATGAAGGATAAGAGAATAGAATTATTATTTAGTCAAATAATACAATTAAATAACAAATAATTAAGAAATATAGTATATTTGTATTTATGAACTTGGAATAAAAAAATGCGATATGGCTATACAATTCAAAAATTATTATAACTTTTCAAGAGGAGAATGGAGTGCGATTATTCTACTTTTACTTCTTATTCTTTTTTCTTTTCTGATTTACTATTTTTATGAAGAGCAGATAGATTCTGATTTTGATCTGATTGGCTATCAAAATGAAATTTATGAGTTTGAAAAACAACAACTATTCCTTGCAGATTCGCTTACAAGAGAAAGAGAGAAGAGACAAGAAGCTTATGAACAACGATATTCTAGATATAAGAAAAAAAATCGCTTTAATTATGAATATTTCGAAAGAAAAAGAAGGAATGATTATATATCAAAAAATGAAAATGATACTTCTAAAAGACAATTTCCTATCAGATCAACTCCGGCTTATCGTTTGATGAAAGTTGAATTAAATAGTTGCGATACGGATGAAATTGTAAAAATTCCACGATTTGGAGCGAAGAGAGCTTTGAAAATTATCGAATATCGTGAGCAATTGGGGGGCTATGCAAAATTGAGTCAATTGCATGAAATTTTTATGATCAAAGATATTGAAATGGATTATTTGGAAAAATATTTTGAAGTCAATCCAGAAAGAATAAATCAAATATATATAAATAAGGCCTCTTATAAAGAATTAATTAGTCATCCTTATTTTGATGCTTATCTAGCAAAATCTGTAATAAAATATCGGAAAAAAACTGGAAAAATAAAATCATTGCAAGAATTTCAGCAATGTACAAATGCCTATAAGGAATTGCTCGAAAAATTGGAGCCTTACCTTAACTTTGAATAATAAACAGGAAGGAATGATTAAAGATCGGTTTGTTCTGTTTCAGGTTCAGCAGCAGGTTCTTCCTTTGTAAATTGTGATTTAGTCATAAAAGCACAAACTAAACAAAGAATAATGATTCCGGTTGCCAATCCCCACGTGGCTTTTTCCAAAAAGTCAGTAGTTTTACGAACCCCCATTATTTGATTGGAAGAGGCAAAATTAGAAGCTAAGCCCCCGCCTTTTGAATCTTGAATTAGAACAAAGAAACCTAAAACGATACAAGCTAAAATGATTATAACTACTATAAATACAAACATTTTTCAGTGTTTTTAATGATTATTTTTTTACTGTCTTGAGTTTATTAATTTGGTCTGCAAAGTAACAACTTTTTTCCGGATTTTGCAAGGCCAATTTTTTATATATTTTTATAGCTTTTCCGGTATATCCTTGCTCTGCATAAATCTTCGCCAAAGTTTCAGAAATAATCTCAGGATTCTCTACGCAACTGGCTTTTCCATAGTTAATGCTATCATCATGAATTTCGGGATTAAAACGAATCTTTGGAGGATCCGCAGAAAATTTTTCTATAAGTCCATCAATGATAATCTCTTTGTCTGGTTGCGGTTGTGGAATTTTTGTTTTATCAGGAATTACACTACGAGATTCTTCTTGGGGTATTACTTTGAAATGCTGATATTTTTTTCGATCAAGTATGGAAAGTAATAATTTTGATTTTAGTAAATTATATTCCTCAGATCGAAGGCTTTTCAAGGTTTGAGCATATAAAAAAACAACTAATCCTGAGGCCGGATAATGCTCCTGGAGAAGTTTTAACTGCTCTATTTCCACCTTCTGTGGATTAAAATTGGTTACCGAACCTGAAAAAAATGTTTTGATTGAATCCATATTGACGGGCTTATAAGATTACCAATTGACGAATGCTTTATTAAAAATATCATCTGTTATTGCTTCATTAATCTGTGCGACTAAAGAACTTTCAATAGATGTAAAATTCTGACTGCTTGGATAGTCCACGTAGCGACTAAATGTTTGTTCAAAGTTTTTGTTTTCATCAAATTTGTTATAAAACCGAACATTGACCGAAATGGATAATCGGTTCATGGCAGCAGTTTCATTTCCTTGGATGGCAACGGGTGAAATTGTATAAGCGGTGATTTCCCCTTCAAAAGTATAATCACCGGAACGATTAACGATGTTTAGAGGCGTTTGGCGTTGAATCATATCTTTGAGTGCAGTAGTAAAATCCTGACTTAGCGTTGGATTAACAAGAGTGGCATTATTGACAAAAGTAGCCACTGATACTGTCTTTGCATTTGGATGAATATCTCCGCCTGTTAAAGAAACCGTCATCTTGCATGCAGAAAGAAGCAACAGCACAAGGAATATGGCTCCATGCAGTAGCGAATGCAAGCGAATTAATGGTTTCTTCATGGTTTATAAATTGTATTCTTTAATTTTTCGATATAATGTTCTTTCAGAAATTCCCAACTCTTTAGCCGCATCTTTTCTTTTGCTGCCATATTTTTCTAATGCTTTTCTGATCATTTCTTTTTCCGATTCTATCAAAGAAAAATTGTCATCAATGATAATAGGTTCATCAATAAAGTGGAAGTTCTCTTCAGGTTCTTTTCTATTAAATAATTTTGGTTTTTCGTTAAATTTATATAATACTCCTGATTCCTTGGAAAAATCATCCAGAGGGAAATCCCCCATTTGTCTTTGAATCTTGGATTCTTTAATTGCTGCGGGAGCATCTTCTTGGTTCATGATTTTATTAACCTGCATTTTGAGTTCTGTCACTTCCCTTTTTAAATCAATGAGAAACTTATAGATGATTTCCCGTTCAAAGTGTTCATTTTTTTCCTCATCCTTTTGCATAAGCATGGGAAGACCGGATAAATTGTTTTTTTCAATATACTTGGAAAGAGTTATTTCATCAATCATTCGATTCTTCTCAAGAATGGAAATTTGTTTCGTGATATTTTTTAATTCTCTAATATTTCCCGGCCAGTTATGGTTGCTAAGAAATTCAACCGCATTGGGCGTGAGTTGAATGGGCGGAACTTGATACTTCTCGGAAAAATCGGAAGCAAATTTAGTAAATAAGAGGAAAATGTCTTCTTTGCGTTCACGTAACGGAGGAAGATAAATTGGAACCGAGTTTAATCTGTAATAAAGATCAGCTCTGAATTTTCCGGCTGCAATTTTATGTGCCAGATTGACATTGGTGGCTGCAATCACTCGGACTTTAGTAGTAGAGACTTTAGAAGACCCAACCCTCATAAATTCCCCGTTTTCTAAAACTCTTAACAAACGTGCTTGAGTTCCCAATGGTAAATCTGCAATTTCATCCAAAAAAATAGTACCATGATTCGCTACTTCAAAATATCCTTTTCTCGCTTCGGTGGCTCCTGTAAAAGCCCCTTTCTCATGACCAAAAAGTTCGGAATCGATTGTTCCTTCAGGAATAGCGCCACAATTAACCGCAATGTATTCTCCGTGTTTATATTTGCTGTATTGATGAATGATTTTTGAAAAATTATCTTTTCCGACGCCACTTTCTCCTGTAATCAATACAGATAAATCGGTAACGGCTACTTGCACGGCAATTTCAATTGCGCGATCGAGTGCTTCATTGTGCCCGATAATACCAAAACGTTGTTTGATTGCAATTAAATCCATTTAAAAATAATTTTTGCAAAGATACACGTTTTTTTACAAAATAGAAATTGAAAATGCTGTTTTTAGCCGTTCATCGAAATGAGAAATTCTTCATTCGTTTTGGTCAAACTCATCTTATCTTTAATAAAGGTCATTGCTTCAATAGGAGTCATATCGGCCAAATGATTCCGAAGAATCCAAATTTTTCTTAATATTTCAGCATTATGCAATAAATCATCTCGTCGAGTGCTGGAGGCTACAATATCCACAGCAGGATAAATTCGTTTATTGGATAATTTACGATCTAATTGAAGTTCCATATTGCCGGTACCTTTAAATTCTTCAAAGATAACTTCATCCATTCGGGAACCGGTTTCGATAAGTGCAGTTGATATAATGGTGAGGGAACCTCCATTTTCAATATTTCTTGCAGCTCCGAAAAAACGTTTCGGTTTTTGAAGGGCATTGGCTTCAACACCTCCGGAAAGAACTTTTCCTGATGCAGGAGCAATTGTATTGAATGCTCTTGCTAAACGAGTAATGGAATCTAGGAGAATACAAACATCGCGTCCACATTCTACCATTCTTTTGGCTTTTTCTAGAACAATATTTGCAATTCTGACATGACGTTCTGCAGGTTCATCAAATGTTGAAGAGATTACTTCCGCTTTTACATCCCGCTGCATATCGGTTACTTCTTCAGGACGCTCATCTATCAATAAAATAATAAGATATATTTCCGGATGATTGGCTGCAATAGCATTTGCAATTTCTTTTAAGAGAACTGTTTTTCCGGTTTTAGGCTGTGCTACAATTAACCCACGTTGTCCTTTTCCAATCGGAGAAAAGAGATCTATAACACGTGTGCTTAAGGTTTCATTGGCATGCCCTGTTAACTTAATCTTTTGATCCGGGAACATAGGGGTGAGATAGTCAAACGGAATTCTGTCACGAATCTCTTCGGGAAGACGGCCGTTGATTTTTTGCACTTTTATTAAAGGAAAAAACTTTTCTCCCTCTTTTGGAGGACGTATGATTCCTTGAATAGTATCTCCGTTTTTTAGTCCAAATAACTTAATTTGTGACATAGATACATAGATGTCATCCGGAGAATTGAGATAGTTGTAGTCAGAAGATCTTAAAAATCCACAATTATCATGAGAAATCTCTAAAACGCCTTCTGCAGTAATTTCGCCTTCAAAAGCAGCTTCTGCAATGAGTTTCCATTGTTCGGCTAAAATTGAGGGAACTTTTTCTGCAGCAGCTGCTTCCATCGCATTTTGTTCATCAGCAGTCAGTTGATCGGTAACCGGATGTGGTTCGCTGATCAAATCAAGAGTTTCTTCTGTTGTATTTTCCTGAGAAATCAAGATAAGCGTTTCATCATCAAGCAAAGTGTTGTTGATTAATTCAAGTGATTTTTGCTTCTCTAATTCGGCATCTTCCTCTTGCAGAATGGGATTATCTTTATTGTTTTTTTTCTTGATTCGTCCTTTGGGATTTTTGGGTTGAATGTTCTTTTCTTCTTCCCTTGCAGAATTTGTCATTTCATTATTGATAGACACTTTTTCTTTTATTTCTTGTGATTTATCCGTTTCAATTAATCTAGGATTGGACTCTTCTTGCAATTCTTGAACATATTCTTTTGATATTTTTTTTGAATTTGTATTTTCAGAAAATAAGAGTTCTGCTTTTTCTTTACCGGTTTTATTGTCAGATTTCTTTTTGTCTTTTTTCTTTATGGTTGTATTTGATTTATTTTCGTTAGAGACAATCCCATCTGCAATTTTTTGTTCGTTAGATGTAGCTACAGGAGTATTCTGAGGCATACTAATTCTCTTTCTCTTAGGCTTTTGTTCAGATGAATTCAGCATAATGATAATAAATAAAAATGAATGAAAAATATTAATTATTAATTGTAACGGATATTTTTAATATAAAATCCAATTGTGAAATCCAATATCGTAGTTTGTATTTGATGTGGAAAAACTACGTTGCAAAGATACAATTTTTTTTAAAATTATTAAATGAAAAAAAAATTATTTTGAAAAAAAAGAATCATTCATTACAATCCTGACCATCAATCCATAATTGAATGCAAAATCGGAATATCCCTTGAGTCCTAATCGAGTTACGGCTACGTAAAAAGCAGGGTCCAGAGATACGTATTGATTGAATGCCAATTTAAGTCCGAAAGCTCCGGAAAAGCCGAATCCAGGACCGCCGTACTTGGTATTAAATGTTTGCATATTTGAATTGGCAACATAAGTACTTCCGCCGTAAATATCAAGTAATGAAAAGTCCTGGCCTTCAATAATGGCATCAAAACTTTTTACCCGAACAAAGTTAAATTGAGCTCCAATTTCAATAAATGGTTTTACAATACTTTTGGTTTCAAATAAGTATATTGCAGATAAATCAAAAAAAGAACGATTTTCTTCTGCAACAATATCATAAAAAAGATAATCGGGAATATCGTTTCCTGTTGTTACTTTATTGTATGAAACCGTAAAGATGTCTTGAGCTTTTAATTTTGCAAAAGAATAGGAGAGTGAGATTCCCCAATGCTTATTAAAACGATATTTGGCAGCCAACTGAATACAAAATGCAGGAGTATATTTTACATTTGTAGGATATTCATGTAACTTAATTTTTGGATCACTGCTGGAAATAAAGTGATTATTACGGGTGATCAAATTGTCAATAGATTGTTTCCAAGAATAATTATCAAAAATATAGGATAAGTTATTTTCATTGTATGGAGCGCCATTATAGTAAGCTGCCGTATATTTATTCCCGAAAAATACGCCTCCGCTTATATAAAAATCAACTCCCTGATCGCTGATTTTGTGTTCAATAGTGCTTTTTCCCTTATCCTGAGCCATTACATCCAAGGAAAAGATTGTAATTAATAATCCAACTATGACTATATTTTTTTTCATAACGCAAAAATACATTTTTTTTAAATAAACCCGAAATTATTCAGATACTTGAGGATGTTTGTGTTAATTTTTTATATTTTTGCAAGTTAAATTAATAACAAAATTTAAGAGTATTAAAATTACCTTGAAAATAAGATTATAATGTATTTAGATGTTGATGCAACTTTAAAACAAAAAAATCCCAAACTGCATAAATGGTTGCCCTCTTTTGTGATAAAATTTATTGAACGTATTATCCATCAAAAAGAGATGAATCAATATCTTGCGCAACATCAAGGAGAGTCATCAATAAAGTTTGCTCAAGATTTTTTGAAATCTTTTGATGTGAATATCAATATTATTCAGGAAGAAAATATCCCGCGCACCGGAAGATATATTGTAGTGTCGAATCATCCTTTAGGAGGATTCGATGGGATTGCCCTTATTTCCATTGTGGGGAAGTATCGTGATGATATCAAGTTCCCTGTGAATGATATCCTTTTAAATTTTAATCAATTAAAAGAGGTTTTTATTCCAATAAATAAACATGGACAAAATAGTCAAGAAGCAGTAAAACAGCTTAATGAAGTTTTTGCCTCGGATGAATTGATATTTTATTTCCCTGCCGGATTGTGTTCCAGAAAACAAAATGGCGTTATTTGTGATATGGAATGGAAGAAAACGGTTATTTCAAAAGCAAAGCAATATCAACGAGATATCATTCCTGTCTATTTTAAAGGTGAAAATTCTGCTCGATTTTATAATTTAGCTAATTTTAGAAAGAAAATAGGCTTGAAATTTAATATAGAAATGTTATTTTTACCGGATGAAATGTTTCGACAACGAGGTAAAACTTTTGAGATAAAATTCGGAGAGCCGATTTCGTATCAAACTTTTGATTCTTCTAAAAATGATCGCCAATGGGCAGCGTGGTTAAAAGAACAAGTTTATGCACTTAAATAAATATTGAGATACATGAAGAATATAATTGAACCGGTTGACAGAAAACTACTTAGGGCTGAACTTACTAAAGATAAAATGTTGCGGAGAACCAATGCGGGTGAAAATGTCATCTATATGATTGATGCCCATAATTCTCCCAATATGATGCTTGAAATAGGCCGGTTGAGAGAATATACTTTTCGCATGGCCGGTGGTGGAACAGGGAATGAGGTGGATATTGATGATTATGACACTGCTCCAATTCCATTTAAACAACTCATCGTTTGGAATGAGGAAAATGAAGAACTCATTAGTGCATACCGATTTATTCTTGGAAAAGATGTGCCGTTGGATGAAAATGGGTATCCGCATACCCCAACTTCTAAATTATTTAATTTTTCGCCTCAGTTTATTCAAAATCAATGGCAAAAAACAATCGAATTGGGAAGAAGTTTTGTTCAACCCAAATACCAGGCTACCGTTAGTCTGCGATTGGGACTCTTTTCGCTTGATAATATTTGGGACGGCTTAGGAACGCTCATTGTAGATTATCCCGAAATGGATTATTTCTTTGGTAAAATGACGATGTATGATAGCTATAATCGCATGGCCAGAAATATGATTCTTAATTTTCTTGAAAGGCACTTCAAAGGAGATGAATCTTTAGTCGCACCTTTTGAACCGGTTTCTCTTGAACGAGAAAAACGAGGAGTTAAAGCTTTCTTTAATAATTCTTTAGCCGAAGATTTTAAACTTCTGAATAAAAATATTCGCGATTTGAAAGAGACAATTCCTCCTTTAATTAAAACTTATATATCTTTGTCTCCTACGATGCAATATTTCGGAGCATCTGCCAATAAAGAGTTTGGAGAAGTTGAAGAAATTGCAATTCTAATCACGATTCGTGATATTTATGATGAGAAGAAAAAGAGGCATGTAGACTCTTATCGCAAATAATCAGAGATTAATCAATACTTCTTTTTTGGGGAGTCAATTCCCTATCTTTAGGAGCACTTAATTTCGGAACAGTTTTTTTAGCTGGTCGAACAAGAGAGGAACGTTGTGTGCTTAATAAAGAAAGAAGTACTTCTTTATATTGCTTACATGCAGCAACTAAATTATCATCAGCTTGTTCTGTGGACATGCCATAAACCACAAAAGGAGTTCTCCATTCCATTCCTGAATAGGTGGCCATAAGTTGGTAAGGACGCAAGAGTTCGTCCATGGTGAACATATTTCTTCCGCCTGATCTGTAAGCACTTTCTTCAGAACCGGTCGTGGTCACAACCAACAAAGGTTTGTCCCGAATAATCTCTTTTTGAGAAAAAGTATAAAAGACTTCGTCTATCCATTTTTTCATTTGCGAAGGAGCTGATGCAAAATAAAATGGAAATTGCAATACGATTGCAGACGCTTCACTTACAATTTGAGTGTGTTCTTCAAGGTTGAAATCTTTTTTAGGATTTATATAAAGATCAACAACTCTTACAGATGGCATTAAACGAGCTTCAGCCAATAACGCTGCATTCGCTTTAGATTCTTTTAAAGAGGGATGGGCTACAAAAATAACAATGCTTCCGTTTTTGTTATTATTTGGATTGGATTGTACCTGTGTTGCTTGCGGTTGTTTGTAACTCCCTGAATTTTGAGCAGAAACAAAAACTTGCCCAATCATACAAATGGCGACTAAGATAAAGAATGTCTGTTTTTTCATAGTTTTATTTTCTATTCTATAAATATATTTTTCAAATGGAAATGAATATGCAAAAATAGAGTTTTTTTTAATTTAACAAGCTCCCCGAAGAATTCTGTATCGGAAAAGAAATTCTATGGATATGAAAATTAATGCCAAAATCAAGAAAATTGCAAATTCATCTGTTTTATTCTCAAATACAGTTTCACTGATTTTGGTCTTTTCCATCTGATCTATTTCTGTGTAAACGTTTTTTAGTTTTTGGTTATTTGTTGCTCTAAAATATTCTCCTCCGGTATTAAGTGCAATTGTTTGTAATAGATTTTCATCCAACTCTGTTTTCATATAAACCGGACCGAATGGTGTTGGATATGGAGCTTGTCCGTTGTTTGTGCCGCAGCCGATAGTGTAGACTTTGATTCCAAATTCTTTAGCCATTTCTGCCGATGAATAGGGATCAAGATAACCGGCATTGTTGACCCCGTCAGAAAGTAAAATGATGATTTTGCTTTTAGCTTCACTATCACGTAAACGATTGATAGAGATTCCTAATCCGTCTCCAATAGCAGTTCCGTCTTCTACAATATCAAATGTAACCTTTTTTAAGAGACCTAATAACGTGTTGTGATCTGAAGTCAGCGGACACTGAGTATAGGCCTCTCCGGCGTATACGACCAATCCGATTCGGTCATTGGGGCGTCCTTCAATAAATTCAATGGCAACCTTCTTAGATGCTTCCAGTCGGTTTGGAGAAAAATCCATCATCTTCATACTTCCTGAAATATCAAGTGCCAATACAATATCAACTCCCTCAACGTCAATTTGATTCCGACGGAGTGCAGATTGTGGACGTGCCAAAGCAAAAACAATACAGATAATAGCCATTATCCTGAAAAATAACGGGAGCCATGAAAATTTTTGCTTCCAACTCTTTTTGTTTCCTTCAAAAGCTTGCGTGGTTGATAGATACATACCCGGTCGTATCTTGTGCCGTTTCCATATTTGCCATCCAATGATTGGAATAATAATTAATAAAAGCAAGAAATAATAAGGATCTGCAAATGAAATTTCATGAAAAATTGTCCGAAAATTTGAAAGAAAATTCATCTCTGTGTCTATTTGAATACTTAATTAGAATTATTGTCTGCTTCTGCTGTTTCGGAAATAAATAGGTGTGCGTTCTTGAAACTGGTGTCATGATCATTCGGTAAAGGCTCAGACTTTGCAAATTTTACTAAATCAGCTGTAGTAAATAAAAAATGAAGTTTATTTAAAAGGTCTTTATTGATGCCTATCTTTTCTGATTGTTCTAAGATCTCTGCTGAAGTCATTTCCATCGCATCAATATCCCAACGATCTTTATAGTATGTTCTTACAATATCAGTCAATTCTGAATAATATAATTTAACCTGACCTTCCTGCCATAATTTACGTAACCTTAATTTCTCCAATTTTTTTAAAGCTATAATGTGTGCTTTTTCTTTAGGTTTTGTGGAAACTTTTGTAGGTTTGGATGACCTTTTTTTGCCATATTTTATAAAAAACCATATAAATAATACGATAAATATAATGATTCCTAGACCAATAAGTAGATAGGGGAGTAACTCTTTGAATGTTATCGGGACTTTTGCCATCGGTTTAATGCCTTTAATCGCCAAAGTGGTATCAACGGGAAGAGTTGTGATTGTGAATAAAATAGAATCTGATTGTGCCAAGAGCATTGAATCCGTTGAGAAAAGTTGTAAAGCAGGGAATTGATATTGTCCGGTATCGAAAGCCGTGACAGTTATTGTTTGTCTAAATTGAGTCCGTGTTGCTTCATGAATTGTGTCAATAGAAGACTTCTCAATAAATTCCAATACTCCTAATTGCGTTTCTGTGACTTGCGGAAAAATGAACGAAGCATTATTCGGAACAGTGATTAATAAATGAAATTTAAGATAATCCCCGATTAAATATTTTGAACTATCAAGTTGCGTAGAAATGGAATAGAATTGTCCAAAACTTAAACCTGCTGAGAAAATAAATAATATTATTATAATCAGTCTTTTATATTTCATCGATTTTCCTTTTTTTTGGTGCAAAAATATATTTTTTTAAGCAAAAAAACAACTACATATCATTGTGAACGTAAGAAAATCAATGATATTGAATATAAATCTCTTTTTTTATTTTTTTTGGTTTAATTATTTATTTTAATTATACTTGCAATAATTATTCACCAAAAATTATAATTATGAAAAAAATTTATCTTTTTTTAATTGCCATGATGACCATTACGATAGGATGGTCACAAACAGTAGTTTTTAGCGATAATTTTGATTCTTACACTGCCGGAGGAATGTTGGCGGCGCAAAATCCTACAAATTGGACAACATGGAGCGAAACTCCGGGTGGAAGTGATGATGCAACTATTTCCACCGATATCGCAGTTTCTACACCTAATTCTCTGAAAATTACCGGAACTAACGACATTATTTATCCTTTTGGAAATCTGACAACAGGTCACTATTTGGTATCTTTTAAGTGGTATGTTGTAGCCAGCGGAAATGGTGCTTATTTCAATATGCTGCATACGTTGGCAGGAACATCAAGTGAATGGGCATTTGAATGTTATATGGATGCTACCGGAAATGGAGTTCTTTATTTGCAGGACGTTCAGAATCCGTTTACTTTTATGCCTAATACATGGATGGATGTTCAATTGGATGTTAATCTGGATTTGGATACTATTATGTTAACTATTGCCGGAAATCAAATTAAAAAGTGGCAATTTAGTAGTCTTGCTGCCGCTACAGGGCAAGGTATCAAACGTCTTGCTGCTATAAATTTCTATGCAGGATGTCTTGATAATTTGACCGGAGGTACTAACTTTGGGACCTATTATGTAGACGATTTTTCAGTAATAGACCAACAACAATCCTCTTCAATTGAAACTCCTACATACGCTAATGTATTTCTTGGTCCCAATCCCGCGGGGAATTCATTTTCGGTTAACACAACTGGTTTCGTTGGGACTCAAGAACTATTATTGTATGATATGTCAGGGAAACTATTGAAATCCGAATTACTACAAAATGGTGTCAATTCGATTAATGTAGAACATTTCTCTGCCGGATTTTATTTGATTAAAGTTCTTCAAGACGAGCAAACGATTTATACGGCAAAATTAATCAAAAAATAGCTTTTTCTTCTTGCGGAAGTGAAGCATTGAACAATAAATTTGTATTGTGTGTTTTATTTATGTTATCTTATTTATTTAAGATAAATTATTTTTAATGTTTTATTATGAATAGTTTATTTTAATTAATGGCGATTTTAATGTTGAATTTTAAAAGAAAATAAAATGAAAGCGATAATTAAAAAAATATTTCATCCTGGAATTAATACCTATTTTGAATCAATTGGATTATTAGTGGTTCGTATTGTTATTGGGGCGTTTATGTTGACTCACGGAATCGGAAAACTGATGATGTTGTTGGGAGGGGATTCAACAATGTTCCCTGATCCATTGGGAATAGGAGCAAGCGCTTCTCTATTCTTGATTGTATTGGCGGAGTTTGTATGCTCTATTTTCTTAATCTTTGGCGTAGCTACGCGCTTGTCAGCATTTCCTTTGTTGGTAGGAATGTTGGTAGCAGGATTAATTGTCCATGGAGCAGATCCTTTTGCATCAAAAGAATTATCCTTACTCTACGGCTCCGTTTATTTAATGTTGATTTTTACCGGACCCGGAAAATATTCGATAGATCAATTGATCTTTACTGCTTTGGACAAGAAAAGATAGATTGAAAAGGAGAAAATGGTTTGTATTAACTTACTTCCATTAATTGGGAAGTAAAGTTCTTGCCATCGTAGAACAATCTGTAATTTTCACCCTCTTTAGTATAATAAATTACCTTGAAGTTATTGATTGTTGTATCAGGTCCTAAATCTGGGTAGATTACGCCGCATTCATTATATAAAATATTGAATTGAACACTATCTTTGAGAATAATATAGATGTTATTCCCACAAGTGCCGGATAAACAATTTAATTCCATGAAAAAATAGCCGGACAAGGAATCTTGAAGATAATCATGCGTAATTTCGCAACCTTCTATAAGGCAATCATAAGTATGCAAAAAATCTGCATTTATTGCTGCAGAGTCTCTTAACATTTCAGAAAGAATGATGCCGTTTGAAATGTAAAAGTCAAATAAAGCGTCAACTGAAGCTGTATCTTCCGGATTAAAGGAAACCAAAACTTCTGGTGTTTGTTTTTCTTTTTGATGACAACTTACAAAACAAAATAAGGATAAAGCACTCAATAATACAAAACAAAAAATTTTCTTCATGATGTTATATTCTATCAAGAACGGTTTGAATTAATTTTTCAACGTATGGTTTATAATCTTTTGAGAAATCTTTAGTGACCCTATTAGCAATAGCAACACAAACAGTAAGTGCTTTATGTCCCAACATTCTACTTAATCCGTATAATGCTGAGGTTTCCATTTCCAGGTTGGTAATTCTCTTGCCTTGGTAATTAAATTGTTCAATTTTTCCATTGAGTTCAGGATATTTTAATTTCCCGCGAAGTTCTCTACCTTGAGGGCCATAAAAGCCGCCGGCACTTGCTGTAATGCCGTGAACCATATCAAAACCGATTTTTTCCATTAATCCAGAATCCCCCTCAACACAATAAGGATAAGGCAATCTTTCATTCCAACCGGTTTGGGCAACAAAAGCTTCAACCAATGCTTCATCCGAAATATTTTTATAATCATAAAAATGTAACAAGCCATCAAAACCAAAACCGGCTTCAGAAGCAATAAATGAATTAACAGGAATATCAGGCTGCAACGCACCGCAAGTGCCAATTCGAACAATATTGAAATTACGACCGGTCTCTTTAATCTCTCTGGTTTTAAGATCTATGTTCGCTAAAGCATCTAATTCATTGAGGACAATGTCAATATTATCAGTTCCCATGCCTGTTGACAAAACTGATATTTTCTTTCCTTTGTAACTGCCCGTATGGGTGAAAATTTCACGATTTTCTCGTTTTACGTCAATATGGTCAAAATGAGCAGAAACTTTCTCAACCCTATTCGGATCTCCAACTACAATAATGTTATCGGCAATTTCATCGGGAAATAGATTTAGATGATATACAGCTCCGGAGGGTTGAAGCGGAAGTTCAGAATCTTTAATTTTCATGATATTTCTTTTTTAATAAATTTTATAATAAATCAAAAATTTGTATAACTAAGTTGAAAAGGACTGCAAAGTTAGTAAAAAAAACGGATTAAGAAGTTGATTTTTTATGAGCAAGATTGAAAAAAAAAAGCTACCTTTGCAAAATCAATATTAGTTTAAATAAAACATTAATAATCATTTATTTATGAAAGAAGAATTTGCGATTGTTGCGGGTAGGGCCAGCATCGAATTGGCAAAAAAGATTTCAAATTATCTTGGTGTCCCAATTTCAAAAACTGTAATTGAACAATTTAAAGACGGAGAGATTCAAGCAAATTATGATGAAACAATTCGAGGGAAACACGTTTTTATTATTCAATCTACTTTTGCTCCTGCCGAAAATATAATGGAGTTACTCATGCTTGTTGATGCAGCTAAAAGAGCTTCTGCAGATAAAATTATTGCAGTTATTCCTTATTTTGGTTATGCCCGTCAAGATCGAAAGGATAAATCCAGAACATCTATCGGTGCAAAACTAATGGCTAATCTTTTGACGGCTGCCGGAGTTGATAGATTGATTACCATAGATTTACATGCAGATCAAATTCAGGGATTTTTTGAATTTCCTGTAGATCATTTATATGCATCTACTGTTTTTCTTCCTTATATAATGAATCAAAAATTCAAAGAATTATGTATGGTATCTCCGGATACTGGTGGCACCAAAAGAGCGGTTTCGTATTCCAAATGGCTTGGATGTGACTTTGCTATAGGTTATAAACAAAGAGTAAAAGCGAATGAAGTGGAAAGTCTCCAAATTATCGGTGATGTCTTTAATAAAGATGTTATTATTATTGATGATATAATTGATACCGGAGGCACGATTTGTAGAGCTGCTCAAAGAATCAAAGAACTGGGGGCAAAAAGTGTTATGGCGATGTGTACCCATGCAGTATTATCGGATAATGCAATGGATAAACTTGAAAATTCAGTGCTCGATAAAATTATCGTTACAGATTCCATCCCATTGAAAAGGCAATCTTCCAAATTTGAAGTGATTTCAGTTTCCTACATTTTTGCAGAAGTAATTAGAAGTGTCTTAGAACATACTTCAATTTCATCTCATTTTGAAGTGGTGAAAAGTGTTGTTGAAATGGCAACTCACCCGGACCAATAGAGTAATTATGAATTTATAAATATATCGTGTATGGATGAAACAAGAGTAGGGGAGATGTTGTCTTCTCAAGGAAAATATGATTGGCTGCAAAGTATCAGAAAAGAGTTTAAAAAGTATCATAAATCGACCGGTAATGAAGAAGATGATGCAGGAACAATTTTACAAGATGAACGTCAGACTCTGATTTCTACAAAATTGTTTCTTGATGCCATACATTTTGATTTAACATATTTTCCGCTCAAGCATTTGGGCTATAAAATTGTTTCAATTACGATATCCGATATTCTGGCGATGAATGGTATCCCCACCCATTTAATGATTCACCTTGGGGTTTCAAATCGTTTTTCATTGGCTAATGTTGAAGAAATTCTGTTTGGCGTGAGGTATTGTTGTCAACAATATAAACTTGATTTGATACAGTTGGATGTTGATACTTCATGTCAAGGCCTTGTGGCTTCAGTTACTTCATATGGAGAAGTTGAGGCATCGAAGAAGGTTTCGAGAGACGGAGCTAAAGAAAATGACCTTATTTGTGTTTCAGGAGATTTGGCTGCTGCCTACGCAGGGTTGCTCCTTTTGGAAAGAGAGAAAAAAGTTTTTCAAGTGAATCCGCAATCACAACCGGATTTTGCAGGTTATGACTACTTATTGGAAAGACAACTTAAACCGGAACCAAGATTCGAGATCATTAAAAGTCTTAAGAAATCTAATATTCAGCCCTCTGCCATGATTCATGTTAATCACGGATTGGCTGCTGCAGCAATTCATATATGCCGAGCTTCTCAAGTAGGTTGCCGAATTTTTGAAGAAAAACTTCCTATTGATATTTTAACTTTTCAAACATTAAAAGAATTAAATATTGTTCCAACAACCATTGCCCTTAATGGCGGGGATGATAATGAAATTCTTTTTACAATATCACAATCGGATTACGAAAAAATAAGTACCATTAAGGAAATTACCGTTATTGGCTATATAAAAGACAAAAACTCCGGCTGCAATTTGATTACCAATGATGAAAAGCAAATTCCATTGACAGCACAAGAGTTTTCCCCTTTTTCTTCCACTGATTAATTTTTAGAATTTAAATCCTGCAGTTAAAGCAATTTTGTGATACGCATATTCAGTTTCAGCTGCATTAACGTAAATTGGATTATATAACCAATATTTTTCTTTGGATAATTTTAAAGAATACGCAAGGTCCAAGAAAAAACTTTTGCTACGGAATCCGACACCTCCGGCTGCAGTATGAGAAGAGCCATCGTTGATGTTGTCTTTATAAGGACTACTTTTATAGTTATATCCTAATCTTATTAAGAAATTCTCATTTAGGGCAACTTCTCCACCAACTCTTACTGAATGTTGAGCTCCGTATTTATTCCGAATATCCTGATTCTCATCGGAAAATGAATAATCATTCGCAAATAATGAACTCATTCCGTAATTTGCAAATTCATATTCAGCACTGATAAATGCTCTTTTCTTTATAAAAAAAGCAAGATTACCCATAATGCATAGAGGAGTGGTTAATTTGTATCTGTAATATTGCTCAGGTGATTCCTCTGAATAAGTTCTATCACTGTAGTTTGCAATAAGATCTCTTCTGTAAGTGTCTTTTAAACTATTGTAAAATGTAGGTGTATGAAATGCAACACCAAATCGCATAAAATCAACTGGTTGGTAAAGAATACCTATTTTAAAATTAATTCCTGTTCCTCGAGTATATAAATAATCTTCCATCTCATAATCTTCAAATCCTCCGATGGAATCTATTTCATCTATTTCCTCGTATGTGGACTTTTCAATATAATTGATGAAAGGAACCCCAATAGTTCCTCCGAGGTATAATTTGTCCCCGTAATTACCACCGAATGAAAAATTCATCTCATCAATAGCTCCACTAGTATGAATATATTTTGATTGTTTTAAGGATTGTTTTTCTAATGGACTATAGTAAACCCCTTGAGCTGAATCATAATCCAATAGCCATGTATTCCAAGCCAAGTATGTGTCAAAAGGTCCGGATTCAGACAAATCTCTGCTTGATTGATTGGCCGCATTCACAAATTCATCCATAAGCGAACTATTTGCACTTGTACCTTCAATGCGGAGTTCATTATTAAAATCTGCAATTCGATTATACCCGAATCCAAATTGCACTCCTTTCCAACTTGAAGTTTCCGGTGTTGAAAAAGCCAAGACAACTCCTGCATTGGATAAATGATAATTATTGGAAAGATATTTTGATAAATTTTTATTGTACGATGAAGAAGAGTTCATGATGGTAACTACCAAAGGTGTAAAAGTGACTTCACTTTTTTTAAATACACCGATTGCAGCAGGATTCGTAGCTAAAGCTGAAAATTCAGCTCCTACAGCTCCAAAAGCACCACCTGCTCCCATAAATCTTGCAGTACCACTCCAATCTGTCTGAGAAAATCTAAATGCATCTATGTCATTTTGGCCTTTTGTGTTGAGAAAAGAAATGCATAGAATAAAGCTGATTAAAATAATTCCCTTTTTCATAATTATAAATTAAATGGTTTGATGTTTATAAGATTAATAATTTAGGGTAAAATTATCTTCCTCTTCTTGAGGAACTACTGCTACCGGAAGATGAAGATGAGGAACTGCGACCAGAACTCGGGGAAGAATAAGAAGATCTGTTTGACGAACTACTTGATCCGGAATATGAAGAGCGATTGGAAGAAGAGTTGTTGGAAGGACTAGAGTACGAGGAGCGATTAGATGAAGAGTTTGAAGGACTGGAATATGAAGAACGATTGGAGGAAGAGTTTGAAGGTTTAGAGTATGAAGAGTTGCTATTGGTATTTTGAGGTGTTGAATAAGATGGACGTGAAGAAGAATTGGAGTTTGTGGGTGTTGAATATCTCGAACTTCCGGAAGAATTTGAAGGGGCAGTATATGAAGAGCCATTATTGTTCCTATTGTCCCTATTATAAGTTGGTCTTGCATTTGAAGGGCGATAACCGTCATAGTTGCGATTGCTATTAGAAGGAGCAGAATTATTTCGATTGTAATCCGTATTGCGAGAAGGAGGTGTGCTTTGACGATTATAGTTAGGATTGTTTGGTGTAGGATTTGTTTTTGGTGCAGAAGGAGCTTGTCTCTGTGGTGTGTTATAATTAGGTGCCGGTGTCGTTTTGTTGACAGGAGTATTTTGATTCGTATTTGTGTTTACATTCGTAGGTGGAGCTTGTTTGTTTTGAGCATTGTTGTTATTGGTATTCGGTTTTGTTCCGGCAGTCGGTGCAGCTGGGGGAGTTGGGTTCGTAGTGGTCGGAGGTGTTTTATTTACCCGAGCATCGTTATTATTCCCCGAATTAACTACCGGAGTCTTTCCGGGCATAGGGTTTTCAACTTTAGTTTTTTCACCTACAGAAGTATTGTTGGTTGGAGGAACGACCTCTTTCACTGTAGTAGCCGTGCCTGTGTTGGGGGTAGCAGGATTTGTTGCTTTTTGATTTGCAATAGTTGAAGTGCCACTTCCGGAAATATGAGAAGTTGGTCCATTGGCAATAATTTGATCATATCTTTCATTGAAACTTACAGGAGTTAAAGAATGAGAGGTAGAACCCGAAGCCGGTCCATTACTGCCTCTTCCGTAATCGTCAGGTCTTTCGCCTCTTGAATTGTTGGTTGATGCAATTCCATTGGAACTTCCGATACGATTACGGTGTCCATAAAAATAGGAGCGGTTGTTGTCATAATAGTTGTGATAATAACCTGCATAATAACCGGAGTAATAACCATCATAATAACCATGATTATATCCGTTCCAATATCCGCCCCAATAAGGACGATGACATCCCCATCCCCATCCGTAATTAAAGCCGTATGAATAGTATCCATAGCCATAATAATATGGACGGTAATATGTGGTAGGCCACCACCAATCATATCCTAAATAAATACTCATTCCCCAACTTGAAGGTGAATAGTCATACCAATACAAATTGGTATAGTAAGGATCGTAATATCCCCAGCCTGCATACGAATCATTGTGGAAACGGCGTATACGAGAGGTGTAATAATAATCGTAATAATCATCTTCATCATAATAATTATAATTATTTACGATGTATGTATTTCCTGTACTTTCTTCATAATAAGTTATGGAGTCTGAATAATTGACATTATTATTGTAATTATTATTGGCATCTGCTTCATAATCGTAATAACCATTACTACTTTCATAAGATTGATATTGGGGTGTCTCTTCAGAATAATCAGAATAAGTAGTAGTTGGAGTTTTTTTACTTTCTTTATGATATTGTTGGTCAGAAGAAGTGGTGTATATATCATCATAATAGGTTAAAGAGCCTAATTTGCATGAAGTTGCGAGAAATGCAGTCAAGGTAATTATGATAAAAATATTTTTTTTCATGGCTATATCTCCTATCCTTTAAATTAATTGCTTTTAATTGTTTATTTTTGCACGATTTAATATTGTAGACTACAAAGATAGTAAAAAGTTAATTTATAAACGAAAAATAATGGCGAAAAGTTTTACGACACGCGAGGAAAATTATGCACAATGGTATAATGATATTGTGAAAAAAGCGGACTTGGCTGAAAATTCGGCAGTAAGAGGATGTATGGTAATTAAACCCTATGGATATGCCATCTGGGAAAAAATGCAGTCTATTCTTGATAAAATGTTCAAAGATACTGGGCATGTGAATGCCTACTTCCCACTTTTTATACCGAAATCTTTTTTTAGTAAAGAAGCTAATCATGTTAAAGGATTTGCAAAGGAATGTGCGGTCATTACACATTATCGACTGAAAAACGATCCCGATGGCAATGGCATTATTGTGGATCCTGAGGCAAAGTTAGAGGAAGAATTAATTGTAAGACCAACTTCAGAAACAATTATTTGGGATACCTATAAAAATTGGATTCAATCATACCGAGATTTACCTATACTGTGTAATCAATGGGCAAATGTGGTGAGATGGGAGATGCGGACACGTTTATTTCTTAGAACTGCTGAGTTTTTATGGCAGGAGGGTCATACAGCACATGCTACACGTAAAGAAGCCCTTGAAGAAGCAAGTAAAATGCTAGATGTTTATGCCGATTTTGCCGAAAATTTTATGGGAATTCCGGTAATTAAAGGATATAAATCTCCGAATGAACGTTTCGCCGGTGCAGAAGATACCTATTGCATTGAGGCACTCATGCAAGATGGAAAAGCCCTTCAAGCCGGAACTTCTCATTTTCTTGGTCAGAATTTTGCAAAAGCTTTTGACGTTAAATTTTTAAATAAAGAGAACCAATTAGAATATGTATGGGCTACTTCGTGGGGCGTTTCAACCCGTTTGATAGGCGCACTGATTATGACACATTCCGATGATAACGGATTGGTGTTGCCTCCAAAATTAGCACCTATACAGGTAGTTATTATTCCAATTTATAAAACAGAAGAACAATTACAAGCAATCTCTTCCGTTGTGGAACCTTTGATAAGCCAACTTAAAGCTAAAAATATTACAGTAAAATATGATGCTGACGATTCAAAACGCTCCGGATGGAAATTTAATGAATATGAAATGAAAGGAGTTCCGGTTAGAATAGCCATCGGTCCGAGAGATTTAGAACAAAATAGAGTGGAAGTGGCAAGAAGGGATACCCTTGAGAAAATATCCATGTCTATCGAAGGATTGCCGGAAAATATTCAAGCATTATTGGATGAAATTCAACAAAATATTTATCAAAGAGCATTGAAGTTTAGAGAAGAAAATACTCGAAAAGCAGATACTTGGGAAGAGTTTGTAGCCATTCTGGATAATCAACCCGGATTTGTATTGGCGCATTGGGATGGAACGGCAGAAACAGAAGAACTTATCAAAGAAAAAACGAAAGCTACGATTCGTGCAATTCCTTTTAATGCACCTAAGCAAGAAGGAAAATGTATTTTGACAGGAAAACCTTCCCAACAAAGAGTGCTTTTTGCACGTGCTTATTAAAAATTATAAATATTACCGATGTCTGAGGAATTTCATTTTCTTTCAGATTTAGCCCTAATTCTTATATCTGCAGGGTTTGTTACGATTATTTTTAAATTATTAAAACAACCCCTTGTTCCCGGTTATATTTTAGCCGGGTTTTTAGTAAGTCCTTATTGCAGTATTTTTCCTTCGGTTGTGGATATGGAAAATGTTCATGAATGGTCTGAAATTGGGATAGTTTTTCTCCTTTTTGCATTGGGTCTTGATTTTAGTTTTAAAAAATTATTTAGAATAGGAAATTCTGCTTTTATTGCGGCAGGGATTGAGATTCTTGGTATGATTTTAATAGGCTTTATTACAGGTCGCTTTTTGGGATGGAATGGAATGGAAAGTCTTTTTTTTGGAGGGATGCTGGCAATGTCATCAACCATGATTATCATTAAAGTTTTTGAAGAACTGAATCTTTCCAAAGAACGTTTTTCGGATGTAGTAATGGTAATCCTTATTCTTCAGGATTTAGTGGCCATTATTATGATGGTTATGTTGTCTACAACATCAGCAAGTCAGCATTTTGAAGGAGAAACGCTGCTGAGATTACTGATGAAGTTAGTGTTCTTTCTTATTCTTTGGTTTGTTGTTGGGATCGCATTGTTACCGACTTTTTTTAAGAAATTAAAAAAATGGATTAACGATGAAACTTTACTGATTTTTTCAATCGGTCTTTGTTTTGGAATGGTTGGATTAGCTAAATATTTGGGATTCTCAACCGCTCTTGGGGCATTTGTGATGGGCTCAATTTTGGCGGAAACAATTGAGGGAGAAAAGATCCAGAATTTAATCAAGGGAATTAAGGTTCTTTTTGGTGCTATTTTTTTTGTTTCGGTGGGCATGCTGTTAGATATTACGATAATAGGGCAATATTGGGATACGATTATCGTAATTTCTTTATTGTCGATTTTTGTCAAAGGTTTTATTTCTACTGCAGGAGTGTTGATTGCGGGAGAACCATTTAAAGTAGCGGTGCGTTCAGGATTTAGTTTATCTCAAGTAGGTGAATTTGCTTTTATCATCGCTTCTTTGGGAGTGTCTTTGAAAGTTATGCGATCTGAAATTTATCCTATTATTGTAGCGGCATCAGTCATTACAATATTTACAACGCCCTTTGCCATTCGCTTTTCGGCTCCATTTTCCACTTGGATTTTTTCGAGATTTTCTCCTAAAGTAAAGCGATTTTTGAATAATTACGAAAAAGAAGCTCAAAATATTAAAAAAGAAACGGTTAAAAGTAAGATTATTAAAAATGTTTTGGTTAGAATGATTGTCCTTTCTGTCATTATTATTGCTATTTTGCTGTTTTGTTTTTCCTATTTGAATCCTTTTATTTTTAAGATAATCACACATAGAATTTCTCATAATTGGGCAATGCTTGTAAATACATTTGTCCCGTTAAGCTTAATTGCTCCTTTTTTGGTGGGACTTATGACCGGAAAACAAAAAGATATTGAGCTTTATGCAATGGTCTGGAAAGAGAGTAAAGCAGGTCGTTATCTTTTGTTGAGTTGGATTATCTTGCGTACAATGTTGGTTGTCTTTTTTGTGATTATTCTTCTCTCAAAATATTTCACATTTTCTATATGGCTCATCATTGGGATTGCATTATTAATTGTTTTTATAATTTTTATTTCGAGAAAAGCATTTAAACGTTATTCTAAAATAGAAACCTATTTTTTATCAAATTTGAATTTAAAAGAGGATGACGTATAGACAGAAGCAGAGAATAATTAAAAAAATAATCATAAAGATAAGAAAATAAGCTATAATTATTTTAGTATTTTTGCATTCTTTAAATAGAGGCAATGAAGATTATCTGTATAGGGAAAAATTATTTGAGTCATATTCAAGAGTTTGCTCAACAACCTCCCAAAACTCCTGTTTTTTTCTTCAAACCCGATTCTTCCATTTTAAATAGAAATAGACCATTTTTTCTTCCTGATTTTTCGGAAGATATTCAGTATGAAGTTGAATTGTTAGTCAGAATTAATAAAGTGGGAAAATATATCCAAAAAAAATATGCTCATACTTATTATGATGAGGTAGGATTAGGTATTGATATTACAGCCAGAGACTTACAAAGAAAATGTGTGGCTCAGGGGCACCCGTGGGAAGTAGCAAAAGGGTTTGATGGTTCTGCTGTAGTGAGCAAATTTGTGAAAAAGGAGATCTTTCCTGATATTAATAACATCTCTTTTCATCTGTTGTTAAATAATCGATGTGTCCAAAAAGGCAATAGTTCGGAAATGCTATTGGGAATTGACGACATAATTGTTTATGTGTCCCAATTTGTAACTCTTAAAACGGGAGACATTATTTTTACAGGAACTCCCGCGGGTGTGGGGACACTTCATATCAATGATCATTTACAAGGATTTATTGAGGATGAAAAATTTATAGATTTTAAAATAAAATAACATTAATTATTATCCACCAAAAAGAAGAATTATGAATTTAAAAATGCGATTAATTGTAATGAATTTTCTCCAATACTTTATTTGGGGGGCTTGGCTAATTTCCTTAGGAAGTTATTTGGGCGGAGCCTTAGGCTTTAACGGAGTTCAAATCGGAAGTTTTTATGCCATTATGGGGATTACGTCGCTCTTTATGCCTGCTGTAATGGGAATTGTTGCAGATCGATGGATCCCGGCTCAAAAGCTATTGGGAATATGTCACCTGCTGGGAGGGTTATTCATTTTTATGGCTGCTTTTGCAACCGATTATAATGCATTGTATTCCTTTATCTTTCTCGGTGTTGCATTTTATATGCCAACTATTGCTCTTTCTAATTCTGTGGCCTATTTTGCACTTGAAAAATTTGGATTCGATACGATTAAAGATTTTCCACCGATACGGGTGTTTGGAACAATAGGCTTTATTGCTGCTATGTGGACAGTTGACCTTACCGGTTTTAAAGTGTCCGAATTACAATTTTATGTGTCCGCAATAGCTTCTCTTTTATTAGGAATTTATTCATTTACTTTACCTCATTGCCCGGTTAATAAATCTGTTGAAAAGAAATCTTTTGTAGAAGCGCTGGGCTTAAAAGCGTTTACTTTATTTAAAGATAGTAAAATGGCTATTTTCTTTATTTTCTCTATGCTTTTGGGGGCTGCATTACAAATTACAAACGGGTTCGGAGATTTATATATCAATAGTTTCGCTAATGATCCTGTATTCGCAGACGCATGGGGCGTTAAGCATTCAGTGATGCTTATTTCATTATCTCAAATATCAGAAACATTATGTATTTTATTAATTCCATTCTTCCTTAAACGTTTTGGAATAAAGAAAGTAATGTTGTTAAGTATGTTTGCATGGGTGCTTCGTTTTGCTTTATTTGGTACTGGAGATCCGGGTTCGGGAATATGGATGCTTGTTCTTTCTATGTTGGTTTACGGAATGGCTTTCGATTTCTTTAATATTTCAGGAGCACTTTTTGTAAATCAGGAAACATCTCCCTCCATTCGTTCGAGTGCACAAGGATTATTTATGATTATGACCAATGGCTTCGGTGCAACTATTGGTTCTTTTGCTGCAGGTGCAGTTGTGAAGAATTTTGTTCCTAATCCTGCAGGCAGTCCTATGGGATGGGATGTAGCATGGTTTATTTTTGCAGGTTATGCCCTTGTGGTTGCGATTATCTTTGGATTGGTGTTTAAGTATAAACATAATCCCGATGCCATAAAAGAGATTCATCATTAATAATATACTCCCAATGGCAAAAAAAAGAAAATCTAAAAGTAAAAAGAATTTTCTTAAACGCTTTATCGTAGTGTTGGGAAAAATAGTGGTGGGATTGATCATTTTTTCTTTACTGCTCACTATTTTGTATCGATGGATTAATCCTCCTATTACTCCGTTGATGATTATTCGAAAAGTGACGAATGATGCTCCAATTAATAAAAAATGGGTGGATATCGAAGAGATATCCCCCTATTTTATCAATTATGCTGTGGCGGCAGAAGATAATAATTTTTTAGCTCATAAAGGTTTTGATTTTGGAGCGATTCAAAAAGTTCTTGATGATCGCGAACATGGAAAAACCTCTCGCGGGGCAAGTACAATTTCACAACAGACGGCAAAAAATGTTTTTCTGTGGCCGAAGCGATCTTGGTTGCGAAAAGGTTGCGAAGTTTATTTTACTTTTCTTATCGAAACTTTTTGGAGTAAAGAGAGAATAATGGAAGTTTATCTGAATGTGATTGAAATGGGAAATGGTATTTATGGATGTGAAGCGGCCTCTCAATACTATTTTAATAAAAATGCACAATCTGTATCTCGACGTGAAGCGTCCCTGATTACAGCTGCATATCCGAATCCTCTTGATCGTAATCCTGGATCCCCAAACAGATATCTTTTGAATCGTGCTTCGCGAATTAGACACATTTCTTTGAAAGTCGGCAAGATTAAATTTGATGAGGAGAGTATTGAAGCCGCTGAAGAAAGGTATAAGAAGAGAGAAGAAAAACGAAAAGAAAAAAATGATGGGAAAGTAATAGATCTATTTTAATTGAAAATTCTATTTGTTAAAGAATAATGTTATGCGTAAAAAAGTTGATTTTTTAGTGGTGGGTTCCGGGGTCGCAGGTCTCTGTTTTGCTCTTAAGACTGCCAATTACGGAAAAGTTTGTTTGATTACCAAAGCCAATATTGATGATACTGCGACCAAATATGCTCAAGGTGGAGTGGCTGCCGTAATCTATCATCCGGATACATACGAAAAACATATTCGAGATACCATGATTGCCGGAGATGAACTTTCAGATAGGAAGATTGTGGAAATAACCATCAGGGAATCTACAGCCCGAGTTATGGAACTGGTTGAGTGGGGGGTGGATTTTGATAAAACAGATTCCGGAAAATTTTCCCTGGCAAAAGAAGGGGGACATTCGGAATTTAGAGTGTTGCACCATAAAGACATCACCGGGTCAGAAATAGAAAAAAAACTGATTCTTGCTGCCAAAAGACATCCCAATATTGAAATTTTAGAGAATCATTTAGCAATTGAAATTATCACCCAACACCATCTCGGGATTGAAGTGAGTAGAAAAACAACTGATATCGCTTGCTTCGGAGCCTATGTATATAACCCGAATACGAAAAAGGTTCAAACGATCCTTTCAAAAGTGACGATGATAGCAACCGGCGGAATCGGAACCGTTTACGGGCATACTACAAATCCGGACATTGCGACCGGAGATGGTGTGGCTATGGTTTATCGTGCCAAAGGAGCTGTCGAAGGAATGGAGTTCGTGCAATTTCATCCTACAACATTGTATAATCCAAAAGAATCTCCTTCATTTTTAATTACAGAAGCGATGAGAGGTGCCGGAGCAATTCTGAAAAATACTGACAAAGTTGAGTTTATGGCTAATTACGATCCGCGGGGTTCATTGGCTCCACGTGATATTGTGGCACGAGCTATCGATAATGAATTGAAAATTTCCGGTGCAGACCATCTATTCCTTGATGCGACTTCGATCAATCGTCAAATTATCTTTGACCATTTCCCCAATATTTATGCCAAATGTTTGAGTGTGGGAATTGATATTACTAAGGATATGATTCCGGTTGTGCCTGCAGCCCATTATTCATGCGGGGGAATTAAAACGGATGAATGGGGAAGATCTACGATTCTGAATCTCTATGCATCCGGAGAATGTGCTTCTACAGGACTTCATGGAGCCAATAGATTGGCTTCGAATTCATTGCTTGAAGCTTTGGTGTTCTCCCATCGCGCTTGCCTTCATGCCGTTAAAGAAGTGAAAAAAATTGATTTTTGTGATAATGTACCTGAATGGGATAGTGAAGGGACCGTACTTAATGAAGAAATGGTGCTGATTACCCAAACTAAAAAAGAACTCCAAACAATTATGTCCAATTATGTCGGAATTGTCCGTTCTAATTTGAGATTGCAAAGAGCATTTGATAGATTGGAAATTCTTTATCGTGAAACAGAAGATCTCTATAAAAAATCAATTCTTTTCCCCGAAATATGCGAGTTGCGAAATATGATTAATGTGGGATATTTGATTATTAAAAATGCGATGGAGCGAAAAGAAAGTAGAGGATTACACTTTTCTCTCGATTATCCTGAACATCGTGATGTAAATCAGGTATTTAACGATATGTTATAGGATATATTCCAAATCTTACGATACAGCTTTTTTCCGAAGTTCCTTTATTTCAACTTCATCTAGTATCCTGACTTCTCCTGTATTGCCATCCATAAATAAATGATCTCCTGTTTTGATATTTTGTGTGGCAAAAGGAAGGTTGGAAATGAGCGGAAGTGAATATTCACGGGCAACAACTGCTCCATGTGATAAAACCGAACCGACTTCTGTAATGAGTCCATTGATTAAACAATAGTAAGGAGACCATCCGATATCAGTAAATACTGCAATCATAATTTCTCCCTTTTTTAGCTGTTTTGCATCTTCAACACTTTTTACTATTCTCGCTTTTCCGTAAGCAATTCCTCTACTTATGGGGATTCCCTTAAATGCGGTGCTGTCTGTTTCAAATCTGTTTTTTTCAATAGGAATAGGAATTCCAAGAGAGATTTCGGGGAATGTTAATCGTTTTTGTTCTTCTAATAGTCTGCGTCGTGCAAGTGCTTTTTTTACTAAAGAGCGATCATTCTTTTTAATTAATTGTCCAATTTCTTCATGAGTTAAAAAGAATATACTGTCTTCATCAAGGAGAAGTTGTTGTTTTGTCAGTTCCTCTGCCAGCGAACGATATTCTTTTTTAAATTGATCAATAACTTTAATGATTTTTGATTTTGAAAATTCTCTTGCTTTAACCCCAAAACGAGATTGCTTGATTAGATATGAGATGATTCTTTTTTTGATAAAATTATAGGGAGAAATTAATGTTTTCATATTTTCTTCCCAATCGACAGGAGGAATTTCACGATAAGAACTTATTGTGGATAAAACCATTTTTAAATACCCTGCCAATAAGTGCGGATCGTCAGCCCATGACTTGCTTCTTAATTCTGCTTCTCTTATGGCACGATGTCCGTGTCTTTTTATAAAATCATCATACGCTTTTCGAGTCAAAGGACCGCAATGTTCAAGGTATGATGAGATCTCTTCTGTAGAGTAGTTAAGTGAATCAGGATTTTCTTCGAATAGGCATCTTGATATGTTTCTCAAAGAACGAAGAATATCAACACTTTCTATGTCTTCAATGTTTTCCAATACGCCTGCAACTTTTGCTTTGAGTTCTTCTTGATCTGCAAAATCTTTACTAAGAGTAATTGTCAGTGCACTACTCATGCTTCCTGAAAAAGATGAAGTAATGTAGTGATAATATAATGATTGATACATATAATCCATCTTAGATGTAATTTGATCGTATTGTTCTTCGATATTTTGTGTAGGAAGAAAAACTAATTCATCTGCAAGACGGGTTAGATTTTTAATTGCTTTATTTTTCGAAAAAAGGGTATTTATGTATTTAAAAAAATTGATAAGACGTTTAATTGTATTTCCCGTTGGAATATCAATATCAGGATAGTCTGAAAGAATTTTTCCGCATATTGAAAGATCTACACCCTCTTTGCCAGTCCCAAACATCCTTTTTCCTAAATAGTAAATACTGGATAAGTTGATGAATAAATGATTTTTAATACTTACAATACAAGAAGTGGGCGGAATGTCATCCATAGAACGAAAAACTCCAATATTGACAAACATTTTTCGCATACCCCAATCTATACTATAAACACTTGTGGATAAAGAAAGTGGCGTTACGGCATTTGGTAACATCTCTCCAACATTACATCTTGTGACTACTTGATTGTCAAGATTAAGTTTGCAGTTGAATTCATCTATTGTAGGAGTATCCATAGTCGTAATGGGGCGCGCTTGCAACCAATACAAAGTGCCGTTTTTCCCAATCGCCCACTCTAAATCTATTTCATACGCAAACTGCTCGGTTGCACGCTCTAAATCTTGACAAATAAGATGAAGCTCATCTCCGTTCAGGGTGTCGGTTGAAGTACAAGTGTTCGTATATGTTTCGAGAGAATGTGTGACTTCTTTGCGGGGAATGCTGTAGCGATCTGCGTTGGTAGAACCATTTACAAGGTTTTCACCCCATCCGTTTACAGCTTCAATTAAAAAACACTCTTTATTCCCATTCGGGTCAGAAGAAAAACTTACCCCGGCTTTTTCTGCATCAATGAATTCTTGAATGATGATATTCATAATGCATGATTTTTTATCCATAAATACAGAAGAATAATGAATTGCTCTTTCTGATTTTATCGAATCTAAACAAGAACGAATAGCTTCTCTAACTGCTTCTTTTCCTTGAATATCCAAATAAGATTCATATTGCCCTGCTGCAGAAAAGTGAAATCCATCTTCTCCTTGGGCAGAAGAACGAATAGCAACTGTATCTAATCCTGAATGTACATAATAATCTGCGGCCTCTTCAATATCCTTCTCCGTCTCAATATGATGGAGAACAACGCCTTTGGGAACATTTAATCCGATTCGATGAAGTTCATGCAATCCTTTTGCTTTCCCCCCAATCATATCTAATAAATTTTCCGGAACAGAATATAAATCAATGATTTGCATATATAAATTATTGAAGAAATGATCACAGAGAATAATTGCTATTTGCCTTTTACCAACGTTTCAAGTCTTTATTGAATCCAAATTCAATGATTCCTCTTGCTTTAATGTCATTTACCATAAACCGGCCTATTCCTTCCAATAACTGATATTGATTATCTGAAAAGAAGTATGGAATATGGATTTCACGAGTCACTTTTATAAGAAGATTGTCCCCGTTTTCCAAACGACAATGAACGGTGAATGTATCCGCTCCTTTTCCGTTTCCTATTAGGTCATTCGGAGTATGAATTTCTATTGCAGAAATACTATTTCCGTTTTGGTAGAGATTGCCGACACAAATGTTGCGAATGGCCGGATAGGATACCATGCTGATGTTTAACGCATCTCCATTTTCAAGCAGCGCCATGAGCCAAACATGCTTATCCATGTAATTCCAATCTCGCTTTCCAAAAGAGTGGTCGCGAAGTGCTGGCATATCTATAGATTTTTTTTCATCCCCGATAGTAAGTTCTCCTGTTAAGATACCAGGTTGCTCATAATGAGTTTGGTTGTTCTTTTGAACTTCTTTGAAAAAATTACGATTCCATTTCTCTATGGCAAATGCTTTTGCCATAGGTTTTAAATTTGAATGAAGAAAAAAATCAAAAATCGGAGCTGTAGCTATGAATGTTCCTTCAAAATGTGCCTTCTTTTTTTCTGCCGGAGAATCCAAACACTCAAGATCCCCATCAAATAGAATTTTCCATTTGCTTCCTGTTTCTTCACAAAAGACTTTTATGGGAGAATTATTAGTTGTACAAAGACTCATAGGACAACTATATAAGTGCTCAGAGTCACGATATGCAAACCAAATCTCACTCTCTCCGTTTCCTCTTAGGCCTAAACGTAAAAATAAACTTTCGCCGTTGGCATGGTGTGCCGAAAAATAATAACTATTGTTAAAATTGGTCTCAGCATCTGCAGGAAGTTCAAAATGTTCACTTTTCTCGATATCAAACGGACTCTTTTTTTGTTTTCGTTTGAGAATAGAGTAAATGAGCGATTTTTTTAAACAATATGAAATAGACATATTTGGAAGAATTTATAATTTGATAATTTTTTTAATGCTTTTATTTCCTGAATTATCTTGAATGTGAAGAAAGTAATATCCCGGAGGATACGGAAACTCTTGTATGATTTGCTGCCTTCCTGCTGCAATTCTTTCATTAAAACTCTCCAGAAGTTTTCCTTCAAGGGTATAAAGATGCATATTCAAGGCATGCTCTTTTGTTGAATTAATATGGATGCGAAGCAAGTCTCCGGAGGGATTTGTGATGGTGATGGCATAATTATTCAAGGGTTGTGCAATGCCGACTTGGGGAGCAGTATCTGTCGGAGTAACCAAAAAATCCATCATAACCGGGAGATGATCCGATGTCGCATATAGTGCCTCAATAATGTCCGAAGGTAAAGAATTGTTTACTGGATCAAGAAGACTATGTTGTAATCGATTTCCGTCCTGACCAAGAACTTTGTAGGACGAAATTATGGGCGATATTCCTTGACGTCCGGTATAAACCTCTTCATTTACCAAAATAAAATCAAAACGCCCCGAAAGACCACCATAACTAAAACATCCCTCACTTGTGTAATGAGTAGATATGGTATGATATTGAGAAAATTCTTCATTGTATTGCCAGTATCCTAATTCATTGATGGGGTCATAAAATCGGTAATTTTCATTGGGATAGTTTAGTGCGTATGCAATTCCACTATCTTCAGAACTATAACAGTTGAAATCTCCCGAAAATATATAGTTCTCAATCTTTCCCATATCCTCTAAGCGTTCCATGAATTTCTTGACTTGGTTATATCGCATTGTTTGGGCATTGCCGGCTTTCAGGTGGGTGACGATAAACGTTACAAATATCGAATCTCCATTGGCTAAGGATGGAGAGTTGTAATAAAATTTATATGCGTTGAAGTACATTATAGAGGTTGTTACATAAAAACTATTATAAAAAGTTAGTTTCTCTGTGTTGTAAAATATCATATTCCCAATGGTGATTCCATAATAAGGATTTGATGAAGTAGGAACCATCGCATAATAATCGATGCCATCCTGATTCATGACATTGTCCAAAATTCTGTTCGCATATAATGCTTCTTTTCCGATTTCGTTCACGCAAAATACATCCGGCTTAATATATTGAATGGTCTTTTTTAAAGATGCATCTTTAACGTCTAAGTTGTTTGTTATTTCATCACAACCCTCCGGAGCACTAGATGTATAATACATTAAATTATACTGCATCATCCGAATGGTGTCGGCTGTTGCTTCTGAAGAAATAAAGAAGCCAAGTACTGTGAAAATAATTTGAATCGTGTGTTTTTGAATAGTCTTCATTAAAGTAAGGTGTGAATAATAGGTTGTTGATTTATAGATAAATATATATGTTAATAATTGTGAATACATCAAAGAAATTGCAAAGGTACTCTATTTTTTTTATTACATTTCTTTTTTTCTTAAAAAAGACTAATTTTATTTTTGATGTGATGTTTTATACTATTTTTACTTTAATTTTTAATATATCAGATTATGAATATAAATAAATTCTATTTAATTGTTATTGTGTTAATTATGATATTATTTGGGGGCGGGTGTACTCCGAAAAATCCGACTACTCAAAAAGCAAAAAATTATAAAAAACTATTGGCAACCCCGATGCAAGAAATTTCAGAAAATTATTCTGATGTAGATACCACTCATTATTTTATTGGGGAGTTGGGAGGAAAAAGTTATATTCTTTATTTTCTGCAAACGGATAGCGGTCGATTGTCGGGATATTATTATCCAATCGGAGAAGAAAAATTTATCGAACCTCATTTTTTTGAATTGACCACGAAAAGAAAGCTAACAACTTTCAAAACGGAAGATACTTCATTTACAATCAAATTGGAGTTGAGTATGAACGAATACGGGTTTGTTGCACGTTACGCGGTGAAGAAGAAGACGTTCATTTTTAATAGATATGTATGGTCTGATGAAATAATGTTTACTTTGTATTCGGAAGAAGATACATTGCCTCAAATCGACAGATATCGAAAACCACTGTACGAAGTTGAAGTAGAAAAAGATATTGTTTACGGAAAAGCAAAAGGATATTGGAATTCTTTTAATGCGGAAGGGGAGAATTATGGTTCAATCTTAAAAAAAGGATTTGCGCAATCCTTCTCTCAGGATAATCTTGATTTAAAAATGGATATTTATCTTCCTGAAAATGATAATGTTGAGAAACGGCCAATGATTATGTTTCTTCATGGAGGAGCTTTCTATATTGGTCATAAAGAGACCGAACCAATTGTGAAATGGTGCAATTACTTTGCCTCTTTGGGCTATGTAGCCGTCTCCATTGATTATAGATTGGGATTTCAATTATCGAAAAATTCAATTGAACGTGCAGGTTATAAGGCAATTCAGGATGCTCATGCGGCCATGCGTTATCTCGTGGAAAATGCTCAGGAGTATAAAATAGATACTTCTCTGCTTTTTGTGGGAGGAACTAGCGCCGGTTCTATTACAGCATTGTCGTTGGTATATATGACCAATGATTCTCGTCCTGAATCATCTTATAAAACTGGGCTATTAACAGATTTGGGGAATATTGAGTCCTCTGGAAATAAGATTAAAGCAGATTTTAGGATTCGCGGTATTGCCAATATGTGGGGCGCTGTCAATTCTTTAGACATGTTGCATAACGCCCAAACCCCTATCATCTCTTTTCATGGAGATGCGGATCAAGTGGTTCCTTTTGGAGAAGGATTTCCTTTTTCTGAAATCAAAGGAAATTTGGGGGAACGATTTTTTAATAAGATGTACGGATCTGCTGCAATTCAGGAGAAACTTCTACAATTAGGCCGCCGGGGCGAACTCCATATTCTGGAAGGAAAAGGACATGGTCCTCATGTTGATGCAAACTATCACCCTAATGATATTTTTTATTTTATTCAAGATCATATTTCTCGATTTTTTTATAAAGAGATGACTCAATATCAACGAAATATTTTGAATCTTCCTGGACAACCGCAATGGTACTCGCTCTCTTCTTCAGATAATAAACAAGTGGTTTGGCATGTGCTAGGAGGCATCATTCTTGAGCAATCTCAAGAGAAAGTAAGGGTGATTTGGTTTGCCGATGCTCCTTCACACAAATTATATGTAGAAGGATATATGAATAGCGATGTTTATTTTTCAGACCAAATGTCTATTTCTCGTGATCTGTCCTCCAATTAGTTTCTGCGTCCCATAACCAATGAGATATAATACAATAGGGTAGCCAAAGAAGCTAGGGCAGCAACCAGGTATGTTCTGGCGGCCCAACGAAGTGCATCTTCAGCATAACTATGCTCCGTGCCCGATGTGAGTCCGGTGTTATTGAGCCATGCCAATGCTCTGTTGGAAGCATTATACTCAACAGGGAGTGTGATGAATGAAAAGATTGTGGTAAGTCCGAATAGAACAATCCCTACAATTAAAACCCATTGCCCCAAACTCGAAAATCCCATTAAAAGAAGCCCTGCAAGCAATATCCATTGTGACCAGGAAGCTCCGAATTGAACCATGGGAACCATGGCGGAACGCATAGTCAACCAACTATATGCCGTGGAATGTTGTACGGCATGTCCGCATTCATGAGCAGCTACGGCTGCGGCCGCTACACTATTTCCATTGTATACAGGGTCACTTAAATTCAAAGTCTTGTTTACAGGATTGTAATGATCGCTTAAGAACCCCGGGGTTGAAACAACCCGAACGTCTGTAATGCCGTTGTCTCTCAACATCTTCTCTGCAACTTCCCGTCCAGTCAATCCAGACCGCAAAGGAATTTTTGAATATTTATTAAATTTTGATTTTAATGTTTGACTGACAATTAAACTTAAAATCATGAAGACTCCGAAAATAATCCAATATCCTGACATCATATTTATTTTTTATTATAAACCGATAACGCCTTTTTTTGTTCAAAATTGTATTTTTTGATTGAAAATACATGATTTCTCACATGATTTATTTTTCGTATTTTTGCATCATGAAGCTGAATTATTATTCTAATTAATGAATGTAGATCATGGCAAGTGAAAATATAAATGATATTATTGGAGATGTCACTTCCAATGAATATAAATACGGATTTGTTTCCGATATAGAAGTGGAGGAATTTCCTAAAGGAATAAATGAGGATATTGTTCGTAAAATTTCTCAAAGAAAAAATGAACCGGAATGGTTGCTTGAATTTCGCCTGAATGCTTATCATCGTTGGGTGCAAATGACGGAACCTACTTGGGCGCATCTTTCTTATAAGAAACCCGATTATCAGGATATTATCTATTTGGCAATTCCTAAAAAGAAAAAACAATTGAATAGTATGGATGAGGTGGATCCCGAGTTGGTGGATACGTTCAATAAGCTTGGAATTTCCTTGGAAGAGCAAAAACATCTCTCCGGTGTAGCCGTTGATGCCGTTATTGATTCGGTTTCGGTAAAAACTACATTTTCCGAAAGTCTTGAACGATTAGGAATTATTTTCTGTTCTATCAGTGAGGCAGTGGCCAAACATCCCGAATTGGTAAAGCAATATTTGGGTAGTGTGGTTCCTTCGGGAGATAATTATTTTGCAGCCCTCAATTCTGCTGTGTTTAGCGAAGGTTCTTTCTGCTATATTCCTAAAGGGGTGCGTTGTCCCATTGAGTTATCAACCTATTTTCGTATTAATGCCGCTAATTCAGGTCAGTTTGAACGAACCCTGATTGTTGCCGAAGAGGAAGCGTATGTGAGTTATATGGAAGGTTGTACGGCACCAAAACGTGATGAAAATCAATTACATGCTGCTATTGTTGAAATTGTGGTGATGAAAGATGCCGAAGTGAAATATTCTACCGTCCAGAACTGGTTCCCGGGTGATAAAAACGGAAATGGCGGAATCTATAATTTTGTTACCAAACGAGCAATCTGTAAAGGAGAAAATGCTAAAATCTCATGGACACAAGTGGAAACTGGTTCCGCAGTGACTTGGAAATATCCGAGTTGTGTCCTCCAAGGGGATAATTCTGTGGGCGAATTTTATTCTGTAGCTGTTACCAATCATTACCAACAAGCAGATACCGGTACGAAGATGATTCATTTAGGTAAAAACACCAAAAGTACAATTGTTTCTAAAGGAATCTCCGCAGGGAAAAGTCAAAATAGCTACCGGGGTTTGGTAAGAGTAGCCAAACAAGCTCAAAATGCCCGCAACTTCTCACAATGTGACTCTCTTTTAATGGGTGACCAATGCGGAGCACATACCTGGCCCTATATTGAGTGTCATAATAAATCTTCTGTGCTTGAACATGAAGCCACTACTTCTAAAATTTCAGATGAACAACTTTTTTATTGCCAACAGCGAGGCATTAATAAAGAGAGTGCCATCAGTTTGATTGTAAACGGGTATGCGAAAGAAGTACTTAATAAATTACCGATGGAATTTGCCGTCGAAGCACAAAAATTATTGAGTGTGAGCTTGGAAGGGAGTGTGGGATAATGATGAATAACCCGCAAAAAATCCTTCATGTTGCACTTGTTCAATCGGACATTATTCCCGATAGGGTAGAGGATAATCTGGCGAATTATAAAAAGCAATTGCAAAATCTTACAGGGGGAGTCAACCTGATTATTTTCCCCGAACTCTTTAATTGTGGAATTTCTCCAAAATTCGCAGAATGTGCAGAACAAATGGACGGAATTTCAATCCGTTTCTTACAGGAAGTTGCTTCAAAATTCAATGCTGATGTTGTGGCAAGTCTGCCTGTTCAAGAAGATAAAGCAGTGGTAAATCGGTTGGTCTGGGTTACTCCGGAAGGTGTCAAAGGACATTATGATAAAAGACATCTTTTTTTCGGGGATGAACAACAAGTTTGCGATCCCGGACAACAACGACTTGTCATTGAACGTTTTGGTTGGAAAATATTACCTTTGATTTGTTTCGATATCCGTTTCCCTGTCTGGTGTAGAAATGCCTGTGTCAATAAACAATTTGATTATGATATACTCTTGCTGATTGCAAATTTTCCGGAGCAAAGAATTGAAGTATTACGAACATTGGCTAAAGCGCGCGCCATTGAAAATCAAGCCTATGTGCTTGTGGTTAATCGCTTTGGAAAAGATGGGAATGAGAATCCGCATAATGGAAATAGTATGGTAATTAGTCCTTTGGGAAAAGTTATGGCGCAAGCACCCATCAATGAATTTGCCATTCTTAAAGCAGAGTTGGATATGACTTTTCTTCATAGAATTAGAAATAAATTTCCCGTTGCAGAGCAGTGGGATTCGTTTTCAGTCCTGAAATAAATTTTAATAAAAGGGTTGTAGAATTAAAAAAAATTGTATTTTTGCACCCTCAAAGATGGCGATCATAGCTCAGCAGGTTAGAGTGCCGGATTGTGGTTCCGAAGGTCGTGGGTTCGAATCCCACTGGTCGCCCAAAATGGTTAATATTAAATTATGTGGATAGAACAATTTCCTTTATGATTATTGTTCTATTTTCTTTTTATAGACTTATCCTTTTTTTATTTCCTTATTTGTTGCGATATGGTTTAGTATGGTTATAAATATTTTTATTTATTGTTGTCCGGTAAAAAATAAAAATAGAGAAAAATAAAACAAAAGTGCTTGATAATTAAGTACACGATTTTGTTTATAAAAAAGTAAGACCCCTAATAAAAAAGAGTTAGCTCCGCCACGAAGCACGTGCGCGGGCAGAATTCTTTTTGCCTTGATTTTTTGGTCTTTTTGTATCAAGACAAAAGGACGAAAAGAAAAATTATGCTTAAAAACTTATGGTTGCTAATTTCAATTAATTTCGAACGAAGTTTCTCTTGTACTTGTGACAAGCCAGTTGTGACCTCGCGACAAGCTTCATACGGGGCTTGTACGAAACTTTGTTCCGGAGTTATTAAACAAGCCATGAATAAAAAAATTAATTCGTGCATTCGTGGCAATAATAAATAATTCCATAGAAAATGAAAGCCACGAATACACGAATAAGAGTGGGAAATGCCATTTGACCTTCTTGCAATTTCTAACTTCTAGTTTTGTTGAATCGGAACAACCCCTTTGCCCTCCTGACCGCGTGAGGTGCTAAGGCGGAAAGCCCGTAAAGACGGGAGGCGATGTGG
>CAZWCI010000002.1:0-35549 GCA_964632815.1 uncultured Lentimicrobiaceae bacterium
GACGCGCTGATGCTGGACACTGTGCCCAGTTTCCGCAGTGCTGACGAATGTCCGAACCACTTCCTGGCAAGACCAATCACCGAGGAGCAAATACGAGTAAAGGCTGAGGGCAAGAACCTCAAAGTGATTGGCTCCACCGACGGCTCACTGATCACCTCGAAGATGATAGTAAAACCCATAGTGAAGAACGGCTATGTAGAAGCTGACACAATGCAGGATGTACTGAAACTGGTATGCTACAGTCGTCACTCGGTAGCAGAACCGGTGGTAGCATTCATCCATGGTTTCGGTCTTAAGAACGGCGCAATAGCGTCCACGATCGGTCATGACAGCCACAACATCATCGCTTTGGGCACCAACGATGCCGATATCGTTCGCGCGATCAATCATCTGGTAGAGACGAAAGGCGGCATGGTGATCTGCGCTGGGGACAGCCTGAAGGATATTCCGCTGCCTGTAGCCGGACTGATGTCGTTGGAGCGAGGCCAAGTGCTGGCAGAGCAGCATATCGAGCTCAAGGCGATGGCGCATAACCTGGGGTGCACCTACAAGGCACCATTCATGACGCTTGCCTTCATGCCGTTGCCCGTCATTCCTGAACTGAAGATTACAGACCTCGGCCTCTTCGATGCCACCACGTTCCAGTTCACGAGTATCTGGGAGAAGTAAAAAAAAAGGTTGCCAATCGGCAACCTTTTTTTTTACTATTTCACTTCTACAATTTCATGACGCGTTTCATCTCCATGTTTTCGTAGCCCTCGGGCGCCGGCGGCGAAGCCGACATTCCAAAAAGAATATTCACTTGATCGATAAATTTGATTTTTAGATCATTTAAGATTTATAATCAAATAAATATTTTTATTGTTTAAAAAAAATTATTTTTGTAGCGAAAAAATGAGATAATTAATAACAATTTCAAAACAAATAAGAAGATGAACAGAACTTTTGCAATACTAGTTTTATCAATTACTATTTTTGCTTCTTATAGTGCAAAAAGTCAGTACAAGACAAATTCCATAAATTTGGATAGTGGTTTTTCTCTTATTCGGGACACAATTTCAATAAGTGTTCATGGTAAAATGACACACGCGCTTGAATTCAATGACAAATATTACGTGCTTTTTGAAAAACCACTAATAAAATATGGTGGTTACGAGAAAAGATATCTTTATATTTTTTCAAATAATCAATTAGAAAGAGTGGTTGATCTGCTTGATGAAATGATAAAAGTTACTTATTTGGATTTTTATGTCCAAAACGACAACATTATTTTTAAGCCATACATGAATAGACAGAGTTATAGTTTTGATACTAAAAATTATATTTGGGAAAAGATTTTCAAAACCGATGACTTAATATTCGAAGATGCAGACTATTATATTTGCTCTTTGGATTTTGGCGAATGGGGTGGCAAAACGTGGTTTATTCACAAGAAAACAGGCAATCAATATGTGTTAGAATGCACAACCCCATTGATTAATAAAGTTGATAATACTTATTATTTGACTAAAGCATTTGAAATCCTAAAAATTAAAAATCCAATGGAATTGACAAAATGTTCAAGTGATGTTACTTATGAAAACATAGAAAAAACGGGCTTGTGTTACTCTTGGTATAGTCAACCAAAAGGGTACGAAGTGGTTTATAAAAATGAAGATGTGAATTATTTTGATTATTTTACATATTATCCCAAGATTGTCAGTTCTTTTGTTTTAAACAATGAACTTCTACATGTTTATGAGACTGACACAGCAACCTATTTGGCACGAATAGTAAACAATAAAATAGAACCATTTGAAAAGATTCTGGACGATGCCCGTTTTTTTAATGGGCACCTTTCCTATCGTTGTAAAAACATAAATGGTACGAATAAATTGCTTACTTTCGAGACAAAAAATGACCAAGTGTTTGGACTGACAACAATTAAGGGAAATAAAATTCATGTAACTTATTTCGTAAACAACACTGAATTAAAACCCCGATTATTAGGAACAGAAAAGTCAGACGAAATTTTTGAACATAGACTTGAATCAATCCTTGCTGATTTTAAAAAGTTAACCCTTACAGCGATGGAATCAAAGGAAAAGGAATGGGGAACTTTTGACATTACCCCAAATCACACAATGGGCATTTGGGAAAAATGGAATCCTAATGAATATGATATTGACTTAATCAAAGCTTACCTAGTAGTAGAAGATTCAATTATTTCAAATTCAATTATATATTTTGCCAATAAAAATAATGATTTGGTCAGAGCTGTAACAATTGATTGGGAAGAAACAGATATATTGACTCCTAAATTTGATATAGATAAGTCCGTAAATGATGTTTTTTTGAGAAGATTTAATGAACTTGTATCAATTCTAACCAATAAATTAGGCAAATCAAATCCGGCAAATGAAGAAACCCAAAATCCATCATTTTCTTGGACAATAGAAAACAATATAAATATTATAATTGAACTTTTTTCACGGGAAGACTATAACAAAATATTCCTGGTAATTTATGAGGAAAAATAAAGATTGCCGCACGCCCAAATAAATATTCATAAAAAAAAACACCTACTTAATGAATAGTAAGTGCTTGATTTTTTGTGTCCTCGCAGGGACTCGAACCCTGGACCCATTGATTAAGAGTCAATTGCTCTACCAACTGAGCTACGAAGACTTTTGAGGCGGCAAAAATACAAAAAATATGTAAACTTTTCCGCTTTTACTTTCGGAATTTTGCATTTTTTTTAAGAGAACAACCGAATGCAAGGAAAATTTCTTTATTCGTGGGGAGTCGGTGAATCGGTTTGTAAGTCCGATGCTTGTGCTTTAAGGAATGGAACGTAAGGCAACAAACTGTGATAAATCATCTCCTCTACGCCTCTGCTGGTAATAGTTCCGCCGGTGATGGCATCCACTCCGTGCTTCGGAGCAACCCGACTATTGAGCACGCCTCCTTTGACCACTTTGATGGAGACAAAATTGCCCTCCTCATCGAAAAGAAGTTTTCCACGGAAGGCGAAAGAGAAGTTTGATGTTGCAATTTGGGCTCCGAGTCCGGGAGTTTCAGATTTATGAGCAAAGACCGCTCCCACAAGAGTTTTCCCGTCATCGGCCACTGCAATATAGCCCCAAATCGGTCCCCACAAGCCTTTACCGGAAAGAGGAATCACAAAAGAAGTTTCTTTTTGAGGAGTTTTCACGATGTAGTAAAGCAACGAGGAATTATTGTCCTCCGACGACAAGGTATCAGCGTTGGCCACTTGTGAAAACAGGTCTGCCACATCCACAGATTCGTCCAACTCGTAACCAGCTGCTCGCAAAACCTGTTTTTTTTCTTCATTATCGCGATTTTCCTTTTGAAAAGGTTGCAACCATAAAGAAGCCATTCCAAGAAGCAACGCAACCAAAATCACAAAGATAGAGATATAGAGAAATATATACCGATTGCTAAATTTTTTCATAGTGGGTTTCTTTCATTGTGGGCACAAATTTACAAATTTCTTGAAATTCAGGTGCAAAAATAGGTTATTTATTCATAACGGGATTACTTATTTTTGATTTTCCGGAGCAATTTATCGGGAATTGGCACGGGCAAACTGTTCATATTGAGGCAATCCTGACTTATAGACAAGCCAATAGGCATTGTAGAGCAACATATAATCGAGCATATTGAACTCTCCTTCGCTGCGGAGTTGCCAAGGACAAAAGAGTGACAGACTATGCCACGGAGGTTGAGAATTGAAGGTTGTATCTTTCTGAGGGTAGCGGAAAGCACCATCGCGAGGGGCCGTGCTGAGATAGAATTCATAAGCAGTAGCAGGAAGGGGTTGATTCCCATCATAGCCGTAGAGAATAACATTTACTAACGGCAAATGGGGAAATATCAATGTTTGCTGTAAGTCGGGGCGTTTCTTGACGATTCGGTCGGAGGTATGCACCAGCCAATCGTAGCAATTCTTTCTACCGCCACCAACCTCATTAAGAACCGCAGATATAGACATCACTCCGTACCAATTAAAGTGGCCGTACTTGTCAATGAGAAAATTATTTTGAAGCAGTTTCCACATATTTTTCCAAAAGCGGCTTTGGGCATTACCGAAAGTCATCTCTTGTCCCGTAAGATAAGTCCCCATTGTGGCATGCGCATAACGAAGCCATTGGATATCCTCTTTTTTCTGAATCTCAGCACCGGTTATAGGATTCACGACTTCCCAAGTTTCTTTTTTATCTTGCATATGCTGCATCACAGTAACTAAAGCAAGTGCCGTTTCTCGTGAAAGTCGGAGAATAGTTGTATCGCCCACCAATTTATTGACGAGCGCGAGTCCGATATAACAAGCCCACGCCTGGTCTTGAGACGGAGCATTTCCTTTGGTCTCTATTTTGCCGCAAAAACGCACATAATCGCTACTGATAATTTCGGCAGAATATTCTTTGTTCATATTTGCGGAGACATCGTCACGGAGATAAAACCCGTTGGGTTTGGGTACAGTAGTTGTATCCCCCCAGCAGTATTCCGCATTCATGTCCAGCCGTTTGAAGGTCATCAAGGCCGAGTAGAGACGACGGATGGTCGTTGAAGTATCTTGACCGGTTAGTTTGAATCGTTCATATTCCAAGGCCAGCACAGCCACATAATGTCCGAGCCACCAAACACCGTCAGCCCAATAGACCACCGTTTTTCCGTCCGTACGATATTTTCTGTATTCAATAGGCAGAAAAGAACCTTGTGTCATGGGATCTGCGGCTTCGTAGATAAAATAGTGATAAAACCGAGACTGATAATCCTGATAAGTACGCAAAAAAGTCTCTTCCGATTGAGCGGAGAGCCGCAAAGAAGAGAGAAAGAACAATAGGAACATTCCTGCGATTAGAAAGGGGTGTCGATGTAAGATTCTTTTTCTGTTCATTTCTTGCTGTCAACTGCCAAAGTCATCGAATAGAATCATATTTTCGGGAACACCGAGGCGGTCGAGCATTGTTCTGACTGCTTGCAACATGAGAGGCGGACCGCAGATATAGTATTCGATCTCTTCCGGGGCGGGGTAATTTTTAAGATATTGTTCAAAAATCACTTGATGGATAAAGCCGGTATTTCCATTCCATTGGTCTTCAGGTTTCGGTTCAGAGAGAGCCACATGAAAAGAGAAGTTCTCAACATCATGGTCAAGAGTTTCAAATTCCTCCCGATAGAAGAGTTCACGAAGGGAACGTCCTCCGTACCAAAAGGTTGTTTTTCCTTGAAAGTGAAGTGTTTTAAAAAGGTGAAAAATATGAGATCTGAGAGGGGCCATGCCGGCGCCACCACCAATAAACATCTTTTCATTGTCGGTATCGCGGAGAAAGAAGTCTCCATACGGACCGGAAAGTGTCACTTTATCGCCCGGATTCAAGGCAAATATATAAGAAGAAACTATTCCCGGGTTCACGCTTTTAAACTTCTGTTTTTTAAGATTAAAAGGAGGCAGCGCAATTCGAACATTCAGAACAAGGTTATCGTTATCGGCAGGAGGATTAGCTAGTGAGTATGCTCTCGTAGTGGGCTCCGAATTTTTCATTACTTGATCAAAAATCCCGAGTTCTTGCCACTCTTGGTGGAATTGCTCTTCTATCTGGAAGTTTTTAAAATCGATTTTTGTTTTGGGAACATCAATTTGAATATAACTACCGGAGCGAAAATTCAGTTTTTCATTATCAGGCAGTCTCAGCACCAACTCTTTGATATAAGTAGCCACATTTTTATTATGTACTACTTCGCACTCCCACTTTTTCACCCCGAGAATTTCGGGAGGGAGTTCCACCTCCATTTCATTTTTCACTTTCACTTGGCAGAATAGGCGATAGTGTTCTTTTTCCAATTTATGGTCAATATGTGCTTTTTCCGTGGGCAGAATATCGCCACCGCCGGAGAGGATAATTCCCTTACACGTACCGCAAGTGCCACCACCGCCGCATGCGGAAGGGACATAAATTTTTTGATCAGAGAGGGATTGCAACAACGTTGTTCCATAATCAGCGTCACAGGATTTTTCTTTATTAACATGCACCTTTACTTTTTTCTCCGGCACCAATTTCTTACGAGCATAAAGGAGCACTGCCACCAAAATCCAGATAACAGCCAAAAAGACGATAATAGCAATAAGAATAGTTAGTAGATTCATGAATAAGATAATTATTACATACCCAAAAAAGACATAAAGCCGATTCCCATCAATCCGGTAATGATATAGGCAATTCCAAGTCCTTCCAAGGGCTTGGGAACTTCTGAAAAGCGTAGTCGTTCGCGAATAGCAGCGAAGGCAACAATCGCCAACAGCCAACCCACACCGGAACCGGCAGCATAGACAAAACTATTACCGACCGACGGGAAGTTCTTTTCTTGCATAAATAGTGAGGCACCGAGAATAGCACAATTAACGGCAATGAGTGGTAAAAAGATACCCAATGAATTATAAAGTGGCGTTGAATATCGCTCAATAAACATCTCAAGTAGTTGCACAATAGCAGCAATAACTGCAATAAAAACAATCAGCGAAATAAAAGAGAGGTTTATGAAGGAAAAAGATTCTGAAATCCAGCCCAAAGCACCCTCGGCCAAAAGAAACTTATTCAGGAGATAATTGACGGGAACCGTAATAATTAACACAAAACAGACGGCCATCCCCAATCCGAAAGCAGTTTTCACATTCTTGGAAACGGCAAGGTAAGAGCACATCCCCAAGAAGTAGGCGAAGATCATATTGTCGATAAAGACCGACCGTATAAAGATTGAAAAGAGAGATTCCATCGTCAAATCAGATTAAAGAACCACTATTAGAATACCTTTTCGATTTCCATTTTCAGCACACTCATAGCTTCTTCAATCGAAGACTTGCCGGCAATTTGTTCTAAAATTGCGGTAGCCAGGTCTGTCGCCGTATTTTCAGCCGACAACTTTCCTGCACAGAGATTGATAATCTTAATGGTCTCCTCTTTCGCCATTTTAATATGATTCCAGACATTTGCCGAGAGATATACTTGTTGTGACAAGTTGTGGTCAAATTCACTTCTGATGGAAGCGACCAGCAATACCTGAAATTGGTAGGCGGTGAGTTGGGGATTATTTAATCTGAGAATGAGTTGGTTGGGATCCATTCTTTCCAAAAACATAGCCATACGTTCGTAGGCCTGAAGGCGAACCGGCGTAATGACCGATTTGGCGTTATAGCGCAATTCCAACAATTTCTTTTTTTGATCATTTTCAATAAAAAATTTAATGGAAAAGAAAGCTGTGAGGAAAACCACCAACGAAGGCAGTAATATTTTTACAATTTCAAGTAAAATTTGCATAATCATATTTTATAAGAGTTAATTAAAAAGCAGATAGCTAAATTGGCTTAGCCGCAGTGGAAATAGGCATTTACCATTTCCATCATTTTATCAGGATGTTTAGCCACCTCTTCTCTAATATTTTTATCGTTAAATGATTTAAGATATTTGATTATATCATCAATCATTTCTGCATTGAAAACTCCGTGTTTTTCGAAGATATCGCGATGAGCGGAAAGTTCATTGGCAGATTCCCAGCAAGAGCCGGGGAGTTGATTGAGACTCATCAGTTTATCTTTATTTTCGGTTTTATGAATATTCACATCTACGTATGTTTTACTTGCGTAATCAAGAGCGCCCTGCATTTCAAATCCGTGACGTGCGGCAATAACGAGACCGGCAAGAAGCAAATAGATATCAGCAGAGCCGTCCGGACAACGGAACTCAACAGTTTGTTTTTGGGAATGGTCTTCATCAGCTGGTTTTTCGAGCGGGTTTGCTTCGGCAACCATATCATTTTCGGTTGTCCAACCAAGGGGAACTCTAACCAGTACCGAGCGGTTACGGTCTCCCCAGCAGATAGAGGTCGGAGCTTCTTGATGGGGCACTAATCTAAAGTAAGAAGTGGGGTTCATATTTCCGAATGCCGTAAGAGACGAAGCACATGTCATGTATCCGGCAATGGCAGTTCTGGCAATGGAGTTTAATTTTCCTTTTTCCACCATTTGGTTCACACCATCTTTCACGATACGGGTATGAATATGCAATCCGCTACCGGCTTTACCTGCAGTAATTTTGGGAGCAAAGGTTACATTGAGTCCGTATTGATAAGCAAGTCCACGGATAATCCATTTAGCAATAACCAATTGGTCTGCAGCTTCTTGAACGTCTGTGACAAGAAACTCAATTTCATTTTGTTCGTAAATATAATCACCCAAGGTAAAATTTCCCACTTCAGAGTGGCCGTACTTAATCAATCCACCGGTTTTGGCAATTTGATACATACATTCCGTTCTGAAATGTTCAAATTTAGCAAAAGGAGCTGACTCATGATATCCTTTTTGATCAGGAATCAAGAAAAGGTCTTCTTTTTCACCAATTACATAATACTCCAATTCGCCCATTGCTTGAAAGGACATATTGGTTACTTTCTTAAAAGATTCAGCTGCTTTTTTCAGAATATATTCCGGAGAATTTTCCATCGGTTGCCCATTTTTATTAAAATAGGAACAGAGAAAAGAGATGGTTGGAATTTCGCTAAATGGGTCCATAAAAGCGGTGTTAAAGCGAGGTATTACATACAAGTCGCTGGATCCGGCATGCATAAATGCGGGGAAAATATTAGAACCATCAACTCTTTCTCCACAAGAGAGAATTTGGTCTAAATGTTCGCGATTGGTAATTACAAAATTGAGTGATTTCAGCTTTCCATCTCCCGCTACATATCGGAAAGTGAGCATTTTAATTTCTTTTTCTTCAATGAATTTAATAATATCTGCTTTTGTAAACTCATTTTTTGGTTTTTTCAAATAACTAACCAACGGATTAATGTTTAATGCGATGTCGTCTTTCATAAAATTTATTTATTTATATAATTAATTGATTTATTTTGCAATAGCGATATATTTTTGATTAAAACACTCTTCATACAAACGGGACAAAGATACTATAAATTCGATGATTATCAAAGATAAAAAATCACGGATTCATTAATTTAAAATATCTTTTAATTTCAATTTTCAGTCGTTCTTCGCTGCCGAAATTTACATTTTTAGGATCTTTTCCGTTTTGCATCAGTACCATACCTGCCGAAAATTCTTCTGTATAGGGTGAAATATCAACCGGGATAATATCATTCAGTTTAAAATCGCGAATATAGGCATCTTGAAAATTGTTATATTTCTCATCGAAATAGATATTCCTCTCTTCACAAAAAGATTGTACTATTTCCATCACCTCATCCCAATTTTCTGGTTTTTGGTCTTGATGAAAATAGAAAAAAACTGCTTGAAAATCGGGTAATGTTTCTGCTTCAATAAAATCGAATCTTCCCATTTCGTTAAGCATATAGTTGTCGGCCACAAACTTCTTCTTACTGAAATCGTCCGGATTTGCGGCGACCTCTTCTTTGGTGGCACTACCGACCGATTTAACCCATTCATAAGTTTTTTCTACAGTAAAAGAGCCGTCTTCTTCCCGTTTAGTATTCCACACTTCTGTTTCGAGTATATCTTGATTTTGGACTGCGATATTCACGGCGACGGGCAAAATATCAAGAATTCGTTGCGTTCCGGAGCCGGAGGTGGTTACCAAATAAATCCATTCCCGAGACTTAGATTGGAGCATCCAAAGTTCTTTTCCTTCGGGAAGTCTTTCAATACAGCGCACGCCCCAATCGGTTGGAAAATCCATTCGAACCGTGACTTGGGCTCCTTGATAGCGATCGAATAAAATCATAAAATCTCTTAAAAAATCTTCGGACACCGGATATAAACTATCCTGATCGGACACATTTGTTTTAATATTCTCCGGAATTAAAGCAACGGGATACTCGATGGTAGCAGGAGGTACTTCTTCGTCTTCTTTATTCACTTGTCTTTTACATGAAACCAATAAAATGGTCATCATGGCAACAAAGCAAAAGCCAACTTTAAAATTCATGACATTTTTTTTCATAATCCCTATAAATTTGAATCATTAACTTTTAATATATTGTTGATCACAAGAGACTTATAAAAATCTCCGCGTTCCGTAAAATTCTTAAATTGATCATAACTTGCTGCCGCAGGGGAGAGAAGACATATTTTTCCTTTTTGAGTATATTTGTATGCAAACAAGACAATTTCATGAAAATCATTTTCAAGAATAAAATGACTTGGGAGAGGATACTTTTCTTTCCACTCATCAAAAATTCTCTTTCCGGCAGGACCTGTAAATGCCACATTGGATAGCGGATATTCATGGATATAGTCAATAAGGGAATCATACTCAATTCCTCTGTCAAAACCTCCCAAAATCAAAGTATCCACTTTTCGCAATGTTTTTAATGCCGCAATAGCAGCTTCGGGAATTGTAGAAATGCTATCATTGTAAAATAAAATATCGTTATGTGTTCCGATATATTCCAATCGGTGGGGCAATCCTTTAAAGGTTTTCAAATACTTAGTAATAGATTCATCATCAATATTCTTTGTTTTACACGCCAAAATTGCAGCCATAATATTATAATAATTATGTCTTCCGGGCAGATTTGAGAACTCTTTCAATTCAAATTCAGAGATTACTTCTTTTTGTTCGGCAATCACAATCTTTGATTCATAGCTGTAAGCTCCGTTAGATAGGATATTTTTGCGGCTGTAGGGCAAAACATTTCGTTCATAACGATGACTTTTGAGAAGGGCTTGAATGTGTTCATCGTCTGCATTATAGATAAGATAATCTTTATTGCCTTGAAATTGAGTAATATTCAACTTTGCCAACTGATAATTACTAAAAGAATTAAAATGGTCTAGATGTTCTTGAAAAAGATTCAGAAAAACAGCCACTTTCGGTGAATGATTGGTATATTCCAATTGATGTGCAGACAATTCCGCAACTACAATCGTATTTTCATTAATAGAATCAATTACATCAAAAAAAGGGATTCCGATATTTCCTGACAGAATAGCATTATCGGTAACATTCTTTAAGATATAATAAATTAATGAAGAGGTCGTACTTTTCCCTTTTGTTCCGGTAACCCCGATAATTTGGTCGCCATATCCTTTTATAAAAAGATCTGTTTGAGAAGATATCTTTGAAGGAGGAATGAAGTAGGACAAATGGTTAAGATTTACACCGGGAGTTTTAAGAATCAAGTCAAAATCATTCAAATTGTTATCATAATCTTCCCCAAGTATGAAAGACAAATGTTCATCATCGCTATATTTCGAAATATCCAATGCTCTGTTTCTATCTGCCACCACAAGAGGCATATCGGGAAAATGTTTGCGAATAAATCGATAAGAGGAGATCCCCTCCTTCCCAAATCCGAGAATCACAATTTTATTATCATGTAGAAATTCCGTAATGATCTCTTTTTTCATTCTTTCAAATTTTAGCTACAAAAATATAGATTTATTAGATACAAAGGATAAAAAATATTGGTTTTCCAAACATTTTTATTCTACAAAAGAGGAGCTCGTGCAGAAGTTTCGGATTAAAAATAATTATTATTTCAAAAAACAAAAAAAGCCTATTTCCGAATGGTTTTTTTTATAATTTTGAAACGTATTAAAGTATTAATATTTTTTACTATAACTAACTCAAATACAAATTATAAGAACCGCATCTTCCACTTTCATTTCCCACTTTAATTTCAATTTGATTAATAAAAATTCCAATATATATTAACAAAAACAAATAAATACACGACATGGCAGTAAAAAAGCAAATTTTAGAAAGAGACAGTGTGGTCATCAAGTTTGCGGGAGATTGTGGTGACGGGATGCAACTTTCAGGAACACTCTTTTCAGACACAGCAGCGTTGTCAGGCAAGGACATCGCAACATTTCCTGATTATCCTGCTGAAATCAGAGCACCGCATGATACGGTAGCAGGCGTATCCGGATATCAGGTTCACATTGGTAAAGAAACAAGAATTATCGGAGATGAATGTGATGTATTAGTAGCAATGAATCCGGCTTCTTTAAAAGCTAATTTAAAGTGGGTAAAAAAAGGCGGAATGATCATCACCGATGAGAATAGCTACAACGAAAGAGCTTTGGAAAAAGCAGGTTATACCAATAACCCTCTAGAAGATGACTCTTTAAGTTCCTACCAGGTTATTCACCCACAGATTACGACGATGGCAAGTGAAACCGCAAAAGCTTTAGGTTTAGATCCCAAAGGAGCTGCCCGGACGAAGAACATGTTTTGTTTGGGTATGGTATATGCTATTTTTGATTTTAGCTTAGATACTCCATTCAAACTTTTGGATAAAAAATTCAAAAGCAACAAAGATATGGCCGACATCAACAAAAAGGTTATGGAACAGGGGTATATTTTTGCTGAAAATTTGGAGTTACTTGAATCAACGGTTCAAGTATCAGAAGTAAAATTAGAAAAGGGCCGTTATCGTAATATTACAGGAAATTTAGCCACAGCTTGGGGGTTAATCGCAGCTTCCGAACGTTCAGGGCGTAAATTATTTTTGGGTTCTTATCCCATCACCCCCGCTACTGACATATTAATTGAATTAGCCAAACATAAATCTTTGGGAGTAAAAGTTTTTCAAGCAGAAGATGAAATTGCCGGAATCTGTTCTGCCATTGGAGCTTCTTTTGCAGGAGCAATGGCTTGTACATCCACTTCCGGTCCTGGGTTATCTCTTAAAACCGAAGCATTGGGTTTGGCAGTAATGACAGAACTTCCATTAGTGGTAGTTGACGTACAACGTGGAGGTCCTTCCACCGGATTACCAACCAAATCAGAACAATCCGATTTAAATATGGCTCTCTTCGGACGTAACGGAGAAGCTCCGTGCATTATTATTGCGGCTGCATCCCCCGGAGATTGTTTTTATCAGGCTTACAACGCTGCCAAGTATTCAATGGAAACAATGACTCCTTGTATCTTACTAACAGACGGATATATCGGTCAGGGAAGTGAACTCTTCAGAATTCCTAAAGTTGCAGACCTACCATCAATAACACCACCTGTTGCCACTCCTAACGATCCAAATTACAAGCCATACCGAAGAGATCCAGAAACGCTTGTTCGTCAATGGGCAATTCCAGGAATGGAAGGGTTGAGACATCGTGTAGGCGGTTTGGAAAAAAGCGATGGAGTTGGATCTGTATCCACCGATGCGTTGAATCATGAAAAAATGGTCAAATACAGAAAAGATAAAGTTGAAAAATTAGCCGACAGAATTCCTCTTCAACATGTTGACGGAGATGAGAGTGGCGAACTTTTATTAGTAAGTTGGGGCGGCACTAAAGGGTCCATACTAACTGCTATTAAAGAAGCTAGAAAATCTGGAAAAAAAGTTAGCCATGCCCACTTCACTAATATAATGCCATTACCCAAAAACACAGCTGATCTATTGGGAAAATTCAAAAAAATATTAGTATGTGAATTAAATTCAGGACAATTCGTCAATTATTTAAGGATGCAATTCCCTCAATACCAATACTTACAATATAACAAGGTTCAGGGACTTCCTTTTACTGTTCAGGAAATAGTTAAAGAAATCAACAATTTAATTTAATATAAGGAGATCATAACATGAGTTACAAAACAATAGAAAGAACAACGGAACAATTGTCAAAAGAAGATTTTGCAAGTGATCAGATGGTCAGATGGTGCCCGGGTTGTGGAAATCATGCCATTTTATTAGCCGTTGAAAACGTATTTCCCATGATTGGGTATAAAAAAGAGAATTTCTGTGTTGTTTCCGGTATCGGATGTTCTTCAAGATTTCCTTATTACATGAACACTTATGGTTTCCATAGTATTCACGGAAGGGCCAATGCCATCGCTACCGGTGTTCGCCTGTTCAATAGAGGATTGAGTGTTTGGATTGCTACCGGAGACGGAGATTCATTAGCCATTGGAGGAAATCACTTCATCCACATTATCAGAAGAAATCTTGATGTTAACATCATGCTTTTCAATAATGAAATATATGGGTTGACAAAAGGTCAATACTCTCCTACTTCCAAAATGGGGAAGATTACGAAATCCTCTCCTCAAGGAACTATAGAACACCCGTTCACAATTGGAGAATTAGTTTTGGGCGCCCAAGGAACATTCTTCGCCCGTGTTATTGACAACAACCCCAAATTTATCAGTGAAGTAATGCTGGAAGCTGCGAAACATGACGGGACTTCAGTAGTAGAGATGTTACAAAATTGTGTCATCTTTAACGATGGAACCCATGAAGAAGTTACCGCAAAAGATAAACGTGATGATAATCAATTAATTCTCAAACATGGAGAAAAGATGATTTTCGGAAAAGACAAAAACAAAGGAATTAAACTGGGAGTTCATGGTCTTGAAGTGATTACAATTGGAGAAGATGGTAATACTATTGATGATGTGTTGGTACATGATATGTATCGTAAAGATCCAGGGATCCACCTTATGCTGGCTAAAATGAAACCTTCTCGTTTCCCCATTGCTTTAGGAGTTATTCGTTCCGTAGATTATCCTACTTATGATGAATTATTGGAAAAACAAATTAAGGATGCACAAGAAAGTTGCAAAATAAAGTGTGCAGATGAATTATTAAATAGCGGAGAAACCTGGGAAGTATAACAAAAGCTCTTTAACTCACTTTTACTAAACTATTATGAAAATATTACAAGGAAAAACAGCTTTGATTACCGGAGCTGCGAGAGGAATAGGTAAAGAAATCGCATTGACTATGGCTGAGCAAGGTGCCAATATTGCTTTTACAGATATTGCACCTGGCTCTCATGCCGATGCATTGGTTACAGAATTAGAAAATCTTGGAGTGACAGCTCGTTTTTACGTTTCTGATGCTTCCTCTTTGTCGGATACCGAAAATACAGTCAATAAAATCATTGAAGATTTCGGGAAAATCGATATTTTAGTAAATAATGCCGGAATTACAAGAGATACTCTTCTGATGCGAATGAATGAAAAAGATTGGGATGCCGTGATTCAGGTAAATCTCAAATCGGTATTTAATCTGACCAAATCCGTTCAACCTTATATGCTGAAACAACGCTCCGGCTCTATTATCAATATGAGTTCTATTGTTGGAATAGGCGGGAATATTGGACAAGCAAATTATGCAGCTTCAAAAGCCGGCATTATAGGTTTTACTAAATCGGTAGCTCAAGAGATTGGTAGTCGCAGTATTCGATGCAATGCCATTGCACCCGGATTTATCGCCACGGAAATGACAGATAAAGTCCCTGCTGAGATGAAAGAGAATTGGTTGAAAATGATTGCCCTTCGAAGGATTGGCACTCCAAAAGATGTTGCCAATATTGCTCTTTTTCTTGCATCTGATTTATCGACTTATGTTACAGGTCAAGTAATTCGCTGCGACGGAGGAATGAACTAGTTTTTGATGAAGTATATTATCACTTTATGGTGTATTCTAATTTCTTTTGCTATTCAAGCACAAAGGGATTTACCTTTGCGTATAGAATTTGAAACTGCCAAAGATGCTTCCGATTACCATTTTGAGCAGGTCGGCAAGCAAGGTTGTTTTATTTTTTATGAAGGAAAATCCATCAATAAGGATACCACCTCTTGGCTTTTTATGTATTACGATACTAATCTGATTAAAAAAAAGAATATATCTCAACCGCTTCCTGCTTCTGCATCTTACGTTACAGGAGATTTCTCTGACAATTTTTTGTTTCTGCTTTTTCAAGAAAAAAAACAAAAAAAACAACCGAATGCATATCATTTAGTTACGCTTGATCTTCTTTCTGAAACAACAACCTCTACAGAAATTCCAAATCTCACCAATTCTAATATCTATAATCTGGTAAATATTGGGAATAATTTTCTTATAAACGCTTATAAAGAGGGACAAGAGTATCTCTATTTTTTTCATCCTTCTACCCAACAATTAACTGAATTATCGGCTAATAAAGGCATTATTTCATCAGTTGAATTTATTGAAGAAGATACTTTTTCACACATTTTATATTTGGGTTTATCAATTACAGAAGACAAAAACAGTTCTTTTTTCCTTTATAAAACAGATTATTCCGGAAATATTATAAACATCCAATCATTTCCCGTTATTGAAGATTATATATATCATTCTGCTCGGATGTCTCTTATTGATAGTAGTTCCGCTTTAATCATCGGGACTTACAATATGATACAGAATAAGTATACTGATAATCTTCATTCCGGTCTATTCACGCTGCAATTTCAGAAAGGGCAAATGCAGTCGCCCACCTTTTTTAATTTCACTCAATTAAGGACTCGCGACTCGAGTTCCACGGAAGGAAGTAAATCTTTCAATCTGAATTTACAATTGCTGGTTGGACATTTATCAACCAATCAGCATCAATACACATTAACTACAGAAGTCTATTATCCGGAATATACTCAATCCGGATATAGTTACTACGATCCATATGGCTATAACATGCCCTCATCTCCTGTATTTTCAGGATATCGCTATGTCAATGCTTATGTAACTACATTTGACAAAGACGGGCAATTGCTATGGCACCACTATATTCCATTTGAGAATATGCTCACACCAAGATTAATTACAAGAGTAAACATCTTTTTTGAGAATCAAAATGCCGTTATTTTCTATCCGTACAATTCAGATATAACATATACCAGAGTTAATGGAAATCGTGTGCTTGATAAGACAACTTCTATTTTCATAGAAACTTCTCGTAAAAACGATATTATTGAATACAGCAAAAAATTGCAAATGGAGAATTGGTACGAGAATAATTTTCTCATACACGGCTATCAATACTTAAAAAATAATTCTAAAAACAATAAGGGTAAACGATATGTCTTTTTTGTCAATAAATTAAGATATCAATAAAATCAAAATTTAATGGCAAGAGTCATCCCTTTATCCCACGATGAAGATAAAGATGTCATATTGGGAGCTACAAACGGCTTCATGGACATAGATAATTCGTCTGAAATATCGAAATAAAAAAGATGAGCATCTACTGCAGCATCCACAATATTGAGTAGATATATGATTGCAAGTGCCGCAATACTTATTTCCATATTTCTTCTATAATAATTTTTTAAGGCAAGTACGTTTTCATCCGTATAAATACTATACTTTGGATTCAAATTGTCAAGTTGCCCATTTATTCTGTATTTATATTCATTTTGATATGATTTTGTTTTAACGGCAAAATCATAAATCAAATAAGATGAAACTCCTAATCCGGCATAAATGATGGGGACTTTCCACCATTTTTTATTATAAATCTGTCCGCTTCCGGGGATAACGGCTGACAGGGCTATGGCAACTTTTGGATTATGTTTTTGTAAAAGTTGTTCTGTGGTTGTGAGCGGTTTCTCCTTCTTAATAGAAGTTGTATCCGTTTGTTGTGCAGAAATATTCCACATAAACAAAAAGAACAAAAGGAAGAAGCACAGCTGCTGCCATTTCATTGGATATTTATTTAAGAATATTGATAATTCTTTCCAACTCTTCTTCTGAAGTGAATGGAATAGAAATCTTTCCCTTTCCTGACACATCCTTCACAACAGAAATTTTGGTATTTAATTTTTTTGATAATCCGTTTTTAAATTCAGTTACATGAGCAGATAATGAAACTTTCATTTTCTTTTTAACAACACCTTGTTCGGATAAATATTTTTTCACAAGAGCTTCTGTCTGTCTAACGGAGAGTGCATTTTTAAGAATATCCTCTACTACTTTATTTTGAAGTTGGGGATCTTCGAGGGTTACCATCGCTCTGGCATGTCCCATCGAAATTTTATTATCACGAACGGCAATTTGAGCTTGGAGAGATAATTTCAGCAATCGGAGGTAATTGGCAATTGTACTTCTGTCTTTTCCTACTTTTTGACTAAGTTCTTCTTGGTTTAAGCTGCATTCTTCTATTAATCGCTGGAATGAAACGGCGATTTCTATAGCATTCAGGTCTTCGCGTTGAATATTTTCAACCAATGCCATTTGAATAGATTGCAAGTCATCGGCAGTTCTAATAAAGGCGGGAATTTCTGTCAATCCTGCCAATTTGGAAGCACGGAGACGTCGTTCCCCCGAAATCAACTGATATTTTCCATTATCAATAGGGCGTATAGTAACCGGTTGAATTAATCCATAAGATTTAATAGAAGAAGCCAATTCTTCAATCGCAGTTTGTTCAAAATCACTTCTTGGTTGGTAAGGGTTTGCCTCAATCAAGTCTATTTTAATAAACCCATTCACATCGGATTTTATTCTTGCAACCGAATTGGGTGAAATAACTGTATATTCGGCATCTCCAAGCAACGCTCCTAAGCCTTTTCCCAGCTTACTCTTATTTTTTTCCATGGCACAAAGCTTAAATTATAATGTATATCCGTTATTCTGCAAAATTTCTTTTGCCAAATTTAAGTGGTTGGTCGTTCCCTTCGATTGAATGTCATATAGGACAATAGGTTTTCCGTAACTCGGGGCTTCGCTCAATCTGATATTTCGGCTTATTACGGTATCAAAAACAATATTTCTACAATGTTGTCGAACATCTTCCACAACCGCATTCGCTAACTTAAGACGCGAATCATACATTGTCAATAGAATTCCTTCAATAGTTAAATTGGGATTCATTCCAGATTGAATCAAACGCACGGTATTTAAAAGTTTCCCAAGACCTTCGAGCGCAAAATATTCACATTGAACCGGAATAATAACAGAATCTGAAGCCACAAGTGCGTTTAATGTTATCAATCCGAGAGAAGGTGCACAATCAATGAAAATAAACTCATAGTCATCTTTCAGAGGTTGCAGCGCTTTTCTCAATTTATATTCACGTTCTTCAAGAGAAATCATTTCAATTTCAGCTCCCACCAAATCAATTTTGGCTGGCAACAGATCAAGATTTGGCGTATTGGTCGTTAATATAGTTTTCTTGGCTTCATAATCACCAATCATGCAATCATATATACTATATTGTATTTCATTTTGATCGAAACCGACTCCTGCAGTAGCATTGGCTTGCGGATCGGCATCTATTAAAAGTGTCTTATGTTCTAAAACAGCCAATGAGGCGGCCAAATTAACAGATGTTGTGGTCTTCCCTACTCCTCCCTTTTGATTAACAACAGCAATAATTTTTCCCATTATGATTGCAAATCTTCAAAACTCAAATTACTGGCTTCTTTCTGAGATTCTGTATCAAACAAAATATCATCCGGAATTTTACCCGTTTCTATAAATTCCAACACCCCCGACAACGCATTCTTAAATTTTTCAAAATCTTCTTTATATAAAAATAATTTATGTTTTTCATAGAAGAAGTTTCCACTTTCTGCATTGAATTTTCTTTTACTTTCGGTAATAGTTAAGTATTTTTCTTCACTTTTAGTGGTTTTAACATCAAAAAAGTATGTACGTTTTCCAGCTCTAACCGCTCTTGACAAGACTTCATTTTTTTCTAAATTTTCCATCTATACAACTTTTATAATATGATTAATATAATTTTTTAATTTGCAAAAATATAAAAAAAAACAATAACTATTGATGAATTGAAATAAATAATTTTAGGGAGCAAAATATAGGTAAACATTACAAAATCCAATCCTCCAGAGAGATAAAATTATAATCGTCCACTACTTCCAAAACCTTTTTCACCACGATCACTCTCCTCGAGTTCTGATACTTCTTGCCACTCAATTCGTTCATACTTCGCCAACACGAATTGGGCAATGCGTTCTCCATTTTGGACAATATAGTCTTCATTCGACAGATTTATCAAAATAACTTGAATCTCTCCACGATAATCGGCATCGATAGTTCCTGGTGAATTAAGGACTGTAATTCCGTATTTACTGGCTAATCCGCTTCGCGGACGGATTTGTCCTTCGTAGCCATGAGGAATTTCTACAGTAATTCCCGTTGGGATCAATACTCTCTGAAGAGGTCGTAATAAAACAGTTTCTTTGAGATTTGCTCTTAAATCCATTCCCGCCGAAAAAAGTGTCGCATAATCCGGTAATGAATGTGCCGATTTATTTATAACTTTCACAACCATTTGATTTTTATGAATTGGTGAACATTTGTTTCATAATCTTTTTCTCAGTAAAAAACAATACAGATAAATAAATTAACAATAATGCAGAATTGATAAGAAGATGCATTGACTTTGAAGATGCGGGGATAATGATTGAAATCAAATAAATTCCAACCGCAAAAAGTATGTAATAAATCATTCTTCCCGTTTTGTATTCAACTCTATAATGTTTTTGTCCCAAAATATAGGATAATACCATCATCACAAAATAGCAGATAAACGTTGCCCATGCGGAACCATAATAACCTATAATCGGAATAAGAATAAAATTAAGAGTTAACGTAATAACTGCCCCGATGAGTGTAATATAAGCTCCATATTTGGTTTGATCGGTGAGTTTATACCAAATAGACAAATTGTAAAAAATCCCTAAAAAGAGATTGGCCAATAATAAAACGGGAACTACTTTCAATCCGACATGATACTCCGGCCCGACAAAATATTTGACAATGTCTATGTACAACATAATTCCAATAAACATGACGGAACAAATCAAAACAAAAAAAGTCATCACTTGCGAATAGGCCTCCTTTGCATCTTTATCTTTTGATTTACTAAAAAAGAAAGGCTCCGCAGCATATTTAAACGCCTGTATAAAAATAGTCATCATAATGGAAATCTTGTAGCAAGCACTATAAATTCCCACTTGACTTTGAGCGATATCGGGAGGAGATAAATATTTAATAAGGACTCTATCCATAGTCTCATTTACAATGCCGGCCAATCCCAAAACCAATAACGGAAGAGCATAGCGCATCATCTTTTTCCACAGAATAAAATCAAAATCCCATTTTATCTTAAAAATTTCGGGAAGGAGCAATAATAATGTAATCATTGACGCTGCTACATTTGCTATAAATACATAACCGACTCCGACACTCGGGTCATATATAATGTTCATTATATCAGGAGCAAAACCGATATTATGAAGATAGGGACACAGCGCCAAATAAAACAAATTAAGCAGAATATTAACCCCAATATTTGCAAATTTTACAATGGCAAATTTTAGCGAACGCATCTGTAAACGAAGTCGAGCAAATGAAATGGAAGTAAACGCATCCAAACTTACAATCACCCCCATCCAACGAATATATTCGGGATTATCGCCATAATTCATTAACGATGCAATTCCATTATCAAAAATCACACAAATCAACAAGAAAAGTAATGAAGTGGAAAAGAGGGAAACAAGGGCCGTAGAATATGACTTTTTATGATACTCTTCGATTTGAGAAAAACGGAAAAAAGCCGTTTCCATTCCATAAGTCAGGATGACCAACAATAAACTCATCCATGCGTACATTTCTCCAATAATTCCGTATTGGGCTGTCGCAAAGACGTATGTCTGAAGAGGCACCAACAGATAATTCAGTAATCTGCCTAAAATTGTAGGCATTCCATATATGATTGTTTGTCCTGCTAACTTTTTTATTGAAGCCAATGGTAATTCTTTATTTTATAATTTATAAAATGCAAAAGTACATCATTATTTTTTAAAAGAAAATGAAAATCAAAAGAAAAACAAAATGAATATCGAAATAATTATTCAGAAAAGAAATTCTGAATCAGACGACACAACAACGCCACGGTAACGGGACCAATTTCATCCGGAAAATCATAGGTGGAGTGATGTAATGGTGGTTGAGATTCTCCTGCTCCGATGCCAAACATAGCACCGGAATACTTTTGAGTTAAAAAACCGAAATCCTCTCCCCATGTAAAAGGATTTCTCTTCGTAATATATTGCAAATCTATATCTTGGGTAGCAACAGCTACTTCCGAAACCGCTGAAGGATGATTCCGAACCGAAACAAAATGTTCCAACCAGTGAATGTCCATCGTTAGTCCTGATGTTTGACTTTCAATGTGAGAAATGAGTTGTTCTATGGAGTGTTTTATGAGATTCAGTCGTTTTTCGTTATTGGTTCTTAAAGTCAAGCGAATCACACCGCTTCCTACAGCCACTCCGTATGCTTTTTCGCCAAGATGAACTTCAATCGGTGTAACTAAACAATAATTCTCTTGTTCCAAATCCGGTTGGTTAAAGCGGGCAACCGATTCCAAAAGTTGAAAAGCTGCCGAAATGGGAGATATTCCATTTTCGGGCTCTGCCGCATGCGCAGTCTTTCCTTCAATGGTAATATCACAACTAATCACAGAACAAGTAAAAGACTCTTCCTTACAGATAATACTATTTATAGGAAACCCCGGAATATTGTGAAATCCAAAAATTCTGACAATATCATATTGAGCGAGCAAAGGTTGTTGCGATAATTTGTATGCTCCTTGTCCCGACTCTTCTTCTGCTTGAAAAAAAAGGAGGACTCTTCCGAAAGGAAGATTCATTTCAGATAATTTCCTTGCCGTTTCTAACAAAATGGCAATATGCCCATCGTGACCGCATTTATGGGAAACATCTTCTCTGAAAGAAGCATAAGGAAGTAAAAGAGTCTCTTTAACCTTTACTGCATCTATATCACCACGAATCAAAATAGTACGCGGATCATCAGAAAAATGCCATTCTGCTAATAGGCTATAAGAATCATTAAATGTATGAATTTTATAAGGGAAGTATTTTTCAAGCTCTTCACAAATCAAACTTGCGGTCCCCTTCTCTAAACCGGAGGGTTCCGCAAGCTGATGAAATTTTTTGCGTAATTCTTTAAACCTATTTAGCTCTCTCACCTTTTGCGTTTCGTGGGGATCGTACCGCTATTTTCTTTTCTTTCCAACCTGGATTTCTGAACCATCTCTTTTCTAAAATTTCTTTCTAGTTGATAGAATCGAACAAGAGTTTCAGGATCTAATATTTGTTTGAGTTCAAGAAATAGTTCTTGTTCTAGATTAGATAATTCCGTTTTCATACGTGTTTTCTTTTCAAGAAAGACTACCTTTTGATCATTCGATAAATCTTTATATTGTACTCTTGCTTGGCCATTAGGAGACATATGTTCTTTTTTAAACTTATGAAATTCATCATGTATATCTTGCTCTTTTTGTTCATATTTATCATACACTGCCCAGAATTTCGTTGATTGAACTGCATCAAGTTGAAGACTATCCTGAATGTATTGTCTTTTCAAAACACTGACATTACGACAATTAGACTCATCCTGATCTATATTCTGTTCCATATTTCCTTGGACTTGTGGTGATTGCTTGGGCTGAGCTTCAGCCTGAAACGCAACTGCCAATATGATGATGGCACTTAGAATAAATTTTTTCATAACTTTTTATTTTAATTCATTATATTCACTACTAACAATATCTTCAGAATAATATTCTATAATTTGCATATCAAGATTACAGAAATCGGGTTCTTCGGTTGAAGGTTTAACCATTTTTTTGGTGGGAGCGGACTTAGATGCGGAGCCCCGTTCTTGCTTCACCGAAGAAGATTCCTCTTCAACCATATCAGGAAAAGAGACATCATCAGATTTAGCCAATTCTACTGTAGAAGAAAGAGAGTCTGCTTCAATCTTTTTTTCTTCCAAAGAAATATTATCATCATTATTCGGATTAGTCAAGAAAAATGCTACTCCCAAAAGCACAATCATCACAGCAGCAACAGATGAAGATATCATCCACAATCTTTTTCTAAGCACATATTTTTTCTCTTGATGAATGGCATTAAGCACCTTATTAGGGAGTTCATCAAAATAATGCTCAGGAACTTCAAAAAACTCTTTTTTGGGATACTGATCTAAATTCACTGCTATTTTTATTTAATAAACATCCTTTTGACTAAAATAAAAAAAAGAAGTTTAATATCAAAGTTCGGAATTTTTTGAGAGAAAAGATTCCACTTTTTGAACCGCGAAATGATATGAAGCTTTGAGTGCTCCCACAGAAGTCTTGAGTATTTGAGCCATTTCTTCGTATGGAGTTTCATCATAATAGCGCATAGAAAAGACTATCCGTTGTTTTTCCGGCAACTGAAGAATGGCTTCTTGTATTAAATGTTGAATTTTATCTGGAGAAAAGTATTGTTCTTCTTTTACTGTTTTCAACATATAAGAAGTGTAGGAATCATCGTAAAGATTAAGAAGTTTTTTCTTTTTTTCTATAAAAGAGAGAGATTCGTTGACACAAATTCTCACAAGCCATGTTTTTAAGGATGAATCTCCGCGAAATCCATCTAAATGTCTCCATATTTTAATAAAGACATTTTGAGTCACATCATTGGCATCATCGTGAAGATATACGATTCTTCTGACAGCATAATAAATATCGCGTTGATATTTATCTATCAACAACTTAAAAGCTTTCTCTTTTGTTTTTTCTTCTTTAAAAAGGGAAAGTATCTTCTCGTCGGATTCTACTATCATAAAATAATAAGTAACAAGAGCTCAATCTCAAACTATTTCCTTGCAATCACACGCAGAGCGGCTTTTACAACCGCATCTGTATCTAGGCCAAACATTTTCATCAAATCTTTCGGTTTTCCACTTTCGCCAAAAACATCATCCACTCCGACCATTTCAACAGGAGCTGGATAATTTCTACTCAATAATTGGCAAACAGAATCGCCCATGCCGCCATTAAGCAGATGTTCTTCTGCGGTAACAGCACATTTGGTTTTCATAACACTATTTATAATTGCTTCTTTGTCTAACGGTTTGATTGTATGAATATTGATAACTTCTGCCGAAACTCCTTGTTGAGAAAGCAGATAAGCCGCTTCGAGTGCATGATAAACTAAGTGTCCGGTTGCAAAAATCGAAACATCCGTCCCTTCATTCATTACCAAAGCTTTTCCGATAACAAATGGTTGGTCGATTGGTGTAAAGTTAGGAACTGCAGGGCGGCCGAAACGAAGATATACCGGACCGCAGTATTCAGCAGCGGCAAGAGTCGCCATGCGTGTTTGGTTATAGTCACATGGATTAAGCACAACCATTCCCGGTAATGCTTTCATAAGGGCAATGTCTTCCATCATTTGATGCGTGGCGCCATCCTCCCCTACTGTAATACCGGCATGTGAAGCAGCAATTTTCACATTCAGATTGGAATACGCCACCGACGCACGAATTTGATCGTAAACTCTTCCCGACACAAAACCGGCAAATCCGCCTGCGAAGGGAACTTTTCCACTCAATGCTAATCCGGCTGCAATACCAATCATATTGGCTTCTGCAATGCCTGTTTGAATAAACCTTTCCGGAAATTCTTTAATAAAATCTGCCATTTTCAAACTTCCAATCAAGTCGGCACATAAAGCAAACACAAAAGGATTTTCTCTTCCGGCTTCCAGTAATCCTTGTCCGAATCCGGAACGCGTATCCTTATAATCTTTACATATAATAGGCTCCATTTATTTTATTTTTTGCAAAAATACAAATAAATCAGACGCTGCTCCGAAAAAACTATATTCTCGAACGCAATATTTTTTCAATCATTTCATAATCAATATTTCCGGCTTCTCCAAGCTGCCATTTTCTCTCTTTGAAACGCTCAACGATAGGAGCAATAGCATCAATTCCGAGCCCATATTCGGACAACTTCGTTTTTATGCCAATTGAGCGAAAAAATTGATCTATTTGATTAATAGTCATATCAATCCTCTCATCTATCGTACCTGAATCAATGCCAAAGACATTTTCCCCTAACTGGAGAATTTTTTCTTCTTTTTGGGCTCTTAACAAGTGCATTACTCCGGGGAGCACAATCGCAAGGGTTTGCCCGTGATCAATTCCATAAAATGCGGTCAATTCATGTCCTATCATATGGGTCGCCCAATCTTCCGAAACACCTTGAGCAATCCATTCATTAAGTGCCCACGTGGATGCCCACATCAAATTGGCCCGAATATCATAATCATAAGGAGATTGAAATACTTGTATTCCTTTTTCAAGTAAAACTTTTAAAATACTTTCGGCGAAATAATCTTGTATGAATGCCTCTTGAGGTGCAGTCAAATATTGTTCAAGTACATGTATAAAAGCGTCTGCAATACCATTGGCGGTTTGTTTCGCCGGAAGCGAATAGGTTGTTTCCGGATCCAACACAGAAAACTTTGGATAAACAAATGGAGAAGAACAAGCCAATTTTTCTTTGGTCGATGACTTGGTTACAACAAAATTCTTATTCATTTCCGAGCCGGTAGCAGGCAACGTAAGAACTGTTCCTAAGGGCATTGCATCTCGAATAGGAATCTCTCCGGTCATCAACTTCCATGGGTCTTCTTCGCAACAAACAGCTGCAGCAATGTATTTCGTCGCATCAATTACCGAGCCGCCACCCACTGCTAATAAAAAATCCACCTTATCCTGCTTTATCTTATTAACTGCTTCCATACAAGTTTCATAATGTGGGTTAGGCTCTATACCTCCAAATTCAGTAACATTATGATTTTGAAGAGCTAACATCACTTGTTCATATACCCCATTGCTTTTAATACTTCCCCCACCATATAGAATCATCACCTTTTTATTTATAGAAATTTCTTTTGCTAATTCTTTAATCATTCCTTTTCCAAAAATGATTTTTACGGGATTTGAAAATTTAAAATTTTCCATAATGATTTATTATCTAATTGGTTATACAATGAGAAGCCTCAACTTAATAAATGATAAAACGCAACTATATTACGGATATTGTTTCCTATTTTTAAGTCATCTATGAAAGATTCATTTATTTCTATATATTTTTTGTATGTTTGCAGATGCAATTACAAATAAATAAAGCATTATCAATCAATCTTTTAAAAATATAAATATATCAAAAACGGATTTATTTTTTTTCTAAATTTAAAAACAATGAAAAATTCATTAACTAAAAATTTAAGGGGTGATATTTTTGGAGGATTAACGGCAGGGATTGTTGCACTTCCATTGGCATTAGCTTTTGGAATACAAGCATTCGGCGTTATTGACAGTCAGGATGTAGCAAACATTGGAGCAATTGGTGCATTAGCAGGTTTAGTTGGAGCAATCATGGTAGGTTTCTTTGCATCACTATTTGGAGGCACCTCGTCCCAAGTTAGTGGTCCGACCGGCCCCATGACTGTAATCACCGCAACGTTAATATCTGGAATTTGGGCCTCGAACAGCTCACACGATATGGGAACCGTTTTAATCACGCTCTCTATAACTGGGATGCTATGCGGATTATTTCAAATCCTGTTTGGCGTCATCAAACTTGGTAAATATATTCGGTATATTCCCTATCCCGTTTTATCCGGATTTATGAGTGGTATAGGCATCATCATCATCGTTCAGCAAATATATCCGTTGTTGGGAATGAAATCTCCTGTGCTTATTGTAGATATGATTAGTCAATTACCTTCGAAAATTGCAGGTTTTGATCCATACGCTTTATTATTTGGAGGAGTAACTATTCTTATTATTTATCTTTTTCCATTAATTACCAAAAAAATACCGGCAACGTTAACCGCATTGATTTTAGTTACGATTTTTTCTTTATTTTTCAAGGATTTCAATAAAATCATCGGAGAAATACCTTCGGGTTTTCCTCTTCCATTTTTCACCAATTCATCTTTTTCACTTTCAACCATAGAGTGGGGAAATATCCTTAAGATATCTTTCATTCCTGCTTTAACTTTAGCGGGGTTAGGTTCGATTGATACTTTATTAACTTCAGTTGTTGCAGACAATATTACCAAAACAAAACATAATAGCAACCGTGAACTTATCGGGCAGGGGATAGGAAATTTCTTTGCAGGTATTTTTTCCGGAATTGCAGGAGCCGGAGCAACAATGAGAACGGTTGTTAATGTTAAAAGCGGAGGCCGCACACGACTCTCCGGTATGATTCATTCATTGTTTCTTTTGGCAATTCTTTTGGGTTTGGGACGATTTGTCAAATTTGTTCCGCTTTCGGTACTTTCAGGAATATTAATCACAGTTGGAATAAGTATTATTGATTTTAAAGGATTAAAAGATCTATTCAAAATCCCTCGAGCCGATGCCGTTGTTTTGGTCTCTGTGCTTCTCCTGACCGTATTTGTTGATCTGCTTATTGCCGTAGGTATAGGAATGGTTATTGCCAGTGTCTTGTTTATGAAACGAGCAGGTGATCTGGTTGAAAGCGGTTATCACTCTGCAGAAATTTCAACTTTCGACAAAGAATTACCATGGGAAGATGAAAAGACTTTATCCGCTGAAACAAGAAAAAAAATATATGTTCAACGACTAAACGGGCCTATTTTCTTTGGATCAATAAGCGGATTTCAAGAAATGATGCATAGTATACCGGAACATGCAGAAATCGTAATCATTCGAATGAAACGTGTCTCTTTTATGGACCAATCGGGGCTTTATGCTATGGAAACGGCCATCAAAGATTTGCAAGCCAAAGGAATTACCGTATTGATGACCATCATTCAACCGCAACCATTGTATATGCTTCAATCCATGAATGTCATCCCTGATTTGATTTCGGAGAGCAATACTTTTAAAACATTCGAGGAATGCGCTTTATATTTACAAGAAAACATTTAATTTTGTATATTTGCAAAAAATAATACGATGACTATTTTAGCTGCATTAGATTTTATTAAATTTACTATTAATGATTTTATAGATATTCTACTCGTTGGTATTATTTTATTTGAGCTCTACAATCTTTTAAAAGGAACAGCTGCATTACGTATTTTATGGGCTATCGTAATTATTTATATTATATGGAAATTGACCACATTTTTCCAGCTTACTATTTTATCTCAAATATTAGGGCAAGTCATCAGTGTAGGGGTTATTGCACTTATTATTGTTTTTCAACCTGAAATAAGAAAATTTTTACTCTATTTCGGAAACAATAAATTTATCAAAATGCTGAGCGGGAAATTCCACAAAAAAGCCGGTTCTGACACTTATAAACTGGAGATTAATGCAGTAGTGAGGGCTTGTCGTCGGATGTCCAATTCCAAAACCGGCGCTTTAATTGTTTTTGCCGGACAAGCACCATTGGTGGATATCATCGAAACCGGAGAGCGCCTTGATGCTATTGTTTCGAGAGATTTAATTGAAAATATCTTTTTTAAGAATAGTCCTTTGCATGATGGAGCAATTATTATTGACAATCATAAGATTGTGGCAGCTCGGTGCATTCTCCCGGTATCCAAAGACGAAAATTTACCAACAGATTTAGGTTTAAGACATCGGGCAGCCATCGGAGCTACTGTATTAACAGATGCCGTTGCCGTAATCGTTTCAGAACAAAATGGACAAATTTCTTATTGTAAAGACGGAGAAATAACCCGCGATATTTCTCCTACTGTATTGGAACAAATTCTTTCTGACGCATTATTGTTAAAAAATTAATTGGACATGATGCTCAAACAAAGGCAAATTGAAGAGCGAACCGAAATTTTTGATCCCATTCGCAAGAAATGGGTCATACTGACCGAAGAAGAAAAAGTTCGTCAATTTTTTATTCATTTTATCATTAATGAAAAAAAAATTCCTGCATCTCATATTTCTGTTGAAAAACAAATATCAGTCAATCAATTAACGAAACGATACGACATTGTAGTGCATGATCGTCAAGGCAAAGCAGCATTGGTGGTTGAGTGTAAAGCCCCTTCAGTAGCCCTCACACAAGAAGTTCTGGCTCAAGTTGGCCGCTACAATCAAACACTTCAAGCTCCGGTTATCGGAGTTACCAATGGCAAAGAACACTTATTTTTTTCTATTGATTTTTCGACTTCTCAAATCACCCTTCTTCCTGATTTTCCAACGATTAATTAATTCTATCTTTTTATAATTTTGCATATATAAATCAATAAATATTAATTTCCATGATAAATCCTAAATTATTAAATCCCAAAAGCATTGTGGTTATTGGAGCATCTCAGGACATTCAAAAACCGGGAGGCAAAGTATTGAAAAATTTGTTGGAAAGCAATTTCGAAGGTACTGTCTTTGCCGTTAATCCGAAAGAGACCACCGTACAAGATATTCCTTGCTATTCAAAAGTGGAAGATTTACCGCAAGTGGATTGTGCTATTTTAGCTATTGCAGCAAAGTATTGCCCTTCCACCGTCAAGGTGCTTGCCAATGAAAAAAATACGGGCGGATTTATTATTCTTTCTGCCGGTTTTTCTGAAGAAAATGCAATCGGAGCACAATTCGAAAAGGAGATTGTGGGAACTATTAATGCTGTTAATGGAAGTTTAATCGGTCCTAATTGCACCGGATTTCTTAATACGAACTATTGTGGTGCTTTTGACACCCCCATACCTCCACTCAATCCAAAAGGAGTAGATTTTATTACCGGTTCGGGGGCAACTGCCGTGTTCATTAAAGAGTATGGTATGACCAACGGATTATCTTTCAATAGTGTTTGGGCTGTCGGCAATTCTGCACAAATGGGAATTGAAGAGGTGTTGGAACATTTAGACAATAGTTTTGATCCGATTACAAGTTCTCGTGTCATCATGATGTATATGGAAAATGTTCGCAACCCTAAAAAACTGCTTCAACACGCAACCAGTCTTATCAACAAAGGTTGTAAAATTGCAGCCATCAAGTCTGGTGGTTCCAGTGCTGGCAGCAGGGCAGCCTCTTCCCATACCGGAGCACTTGCCACTTCCGATGTAGCGGTTGATGCACTATTTCGTAAAGCCGGAATTGTTCGTTGTCACAACCGTGAAGAGTTGACAACCGTTTGCTCTATTTTTATGCACCCTGAAGTGAAAGGCCGCAATATTGCCATCATCACTCATGCCGGAGGGCCTGCCGTTATGCTTACAGATGTGCTCTCCAATAACGGATTGGAAGTTCCTCATTTAGAAGGACCTGCAGCAGAGAAATTATTAAGTAAGCTCTTCCCCGGCTCTTCCGTAGGAAATCCAATTGATTTTTTGGCTACTGGCACGGCAGCACAATTGGGAGAAATTATCGATGCTTGCGAAAATGATTTTGATAATATCGATGCCATGGCCGTCATCTTTGGTTCTCCCGGACTATTTGCCAATTGGGATGTTTACGAAGTATTGGATCAAAAAATGAAAACCTGCCGTAAACCCATTTTCCCTATATTGCCTTCCATTATTAACGTTAAAGACGAAATTGATGATTTTATTAATACTAAAAAAAGAATCAATTTCCCGGAAGAGTGTGTTTTTGGAAATGCTTTGGCTAAAGTCTTGAACACACCCCTTCCGCAGCCGATTTCTCCGAAACTCCCCGTTATTGATACCAAAGCTATTCGAGAAGTAATTGATCAAGCTCAAGACGGCTATTTATCTTTACAAGAAATTCAGTTATTACTCAATGCTGCCGGTATTGACAGAAAAAGAGAAATTGAAGTCAAGACGGAAAAAGATGCAGTAACCTTTGCTGAAGAAGTTGGATTTCCATTGGTTATGAAAGTGGTAGGTCCCTTGCATAAATCGGATGTAGGCGGCGTTGTGCTGAACGTTAAAGACAAAGAGACTGTTGCCCGTGAATTCAACCGACTAATCAAAATCCCGGAAACCTATGCCGTTGAAATATATCCGATGTTATTCGGAACTGAAATATTTATTGGTGCATCCAAAGAAGAAAAATTCGGACATCAAATTCTATTCGGATTAGGAGGTATTTTTGTAGAAGTATTGAAAGATGTTCAAGCCGCATTAGCACCCGTCAATCATGAAGAAGCACTAACTTTAATTCGTAAACTTCGGGGTTATAAGATTATTCAAGGAGTTCGGGGACAGCAGCCCGTGAACGAAGAACTATTTGCAGATACCATAACCAGAGTGTCCGCATTAGTTAGCGCAGCTCCCGAAATTGCAGAAATGGACCTGAATCCTCTGTTGGGAACTCCTTCTGCAATTACAGCAGTCGATGCAAGAATCAGAATCGAAAAAAACTAAGCAAAATCAATATTTTGTCTTTTACATATTGATTTATAATCACAATACTTACAATGATCAAGATTTTCAGTTTGCTGAAAATTTTCTTCCGGATTAAATATTTTACTAAATAAATCTATTAATTTAGCTTCGAACTCCCGGAGTACTTTTGCTGTAATCTCTGTTGAAGTAGTTTTATCGTCTTCTTCTATTTGTAAACATTGAATGTAATGAGAGTTATTGGAAACTAAGGATTGAAGACTCGCAATTCCACATTCGTATGTATCGCTCTTTATATGAGTACGTTCTGAACTATCTTTATGATATAAAAATACATAAGAAAGTAATTGAAAAGCTTGTTTATAGGAACTATCCTGAAATACATTTTCTAAATCATGAAAGACTTTCAATTTATCACTTTCCACTTTACCGGTTTTAAAATCTAAGATAAAAACCTTGTTGTCGCTCAAATCCACTCTATCTACTTTTCCATGATATGTAACCTTAATTTGATTCAACATCAGCGTTATTTCCACTTTCACTTCTGTCCCTAAAAATTCCATTGGGGAACTTTTGAATTCCTTGCTAAATTGATTTAAATAGGAAACCAGATATTTTTTTGTTACTTCAAAAGCGAGATAGAGTTTCCCTTTATTCAAATCATTTGGGATAATATTATTCTCACCAAAGGCAGATACTAGATGCTCATCAATATTTTTTTTATAAGATGATATAATGTCGGAAGCACTTTTTTTCGCACTAATAATTTCGTTTGCAAATTTTTCAAGCACCTGATGGATTACCGTCCCCAAAATTGAAGCTTCTATTTTTTCCTTAATTTCTTCCACTGGGGTAATCTTAGCAACATATCTAAAATAAAATTGAAGTGGGCAATTGATATACTGAATTAGCCCGGAAGGAGAATATCGAATCTCATAAAGTTTTTTTAGAACAGAATCATCTTTATGAATAGAAATCTTCGCACTTGTCTCATTTTGTTTAGGATGTAAGGATATTTGTCTTTGTTCTATTTTAATAACATCTTGCAGCTGTTGAGATTGCACTTCAAATTGAAGTTGTCTCACAAATCTGCTTGGTTCTGCAACTGATGTTTTGGAATCACAATCATAAATCAGATGAACTATTTTCGCTCGCTGAAGAAGTCTAAAAAAGTGGTAAGCATATATGGCATCTTTTTCTTTAAAGGTCGGAATTTTAAAATATTTCTTTATTTCATACAACAATAACGAGTTTTGAGATTTCCCCATCGGGATAATTCCTTCATTTACCGAAAGCATAATTACATGATCAAAATCAAGAGCCCTTGTTTCAAGCAATCCCATCACTTGCAATCCTTTATCAAAATCGCCCCTCATTGAAATCGTTTTTCCGGCAAGCGCATCTTGGATAAAATAATCCATAATATCGATGTTTATTTCATCTTGAAGCGGGAACTCGTGCAGTAAATCTATAACATTTTTCAATTCTTTAATAATCACATAAATAAAACACAATCCCTGAGTTGAAATCTTTTGTTCTATTAAGAGAAAAAAATTAATCCATTCCTCAAGCAATGCTTCTCCATTCAGTTCTAAATTCGGTAAAGGAAGTGTCTCAATCTTAGGAATTTCATTATAAGTCATGAAGACTTTATTTGTTTCTATTAATGCAACAATAAATGAATTAAAAGCATCTTCATTTTCAAAAAAAGAGGTCCTTATTAATGGATTTTGATATAAGGCCATCACATCCTTATGGTAGAAAATTCTTTCTGCATTCTTATCAGCCGCCAAAAACCGATTGCTATTTTTGACCAAATTGATTAGTGTTTCAAGCAGATGATATTCGGGCAAAGCTTTTAAAGGATATCCCATAGTCAGATTGGCTTTCGAACAATCATACGCATGGAGAAAAGGAAGTAGCAGACTTTCATCGGCAAGCACCACTGCCGTAGAATTAAGTTCTTCTGAGGACATTGAATTCAAAATCTCAGCCGCATACATTACTTGATTGACTTGTTGCAATACCCCTGAGAGATACACCTGCTTCGGAATGGTCGCATAATGGCTGTTTACTTTTTGAACAGGATTAATATGTAACTCATTTACAATGTTATCTATAAATAGAGAAATATGATTTTTTTTATCTTTTCCGTAATAAAAAAGGTCTAAATCAAAAAATATTTCCGCCGAAAAATTATCACGAAAATAGCGAATTACTTCTATTTCAGAAGGAGAAAGTGCATTAAATCCCACAAAGAAATAGCGGGAATATTCTAATTTTCCAGCATATTGACCAATATGTTCTGCAGCATCCCGATAAATCAATCCCTCATAACCGATTTTATGTTCATAGAGTAATGAAATAAATTGTTCATAAATCTCTTTCAGAATGGTATAAAACTGAATATAATTTAACTGATTTTCAGACAATTGAGATTTAAGAAATGAGGTGTCTATCTCTTTTACTTCCGACAAATTGGTAAAGATATTTTCCGCTTTTGCCAACTGCATATCAATTTCATTAATATCTTGTAGAAAAAGCCCCCCCCATGAGAGAAAGGAATTAAAACTCTTTCCTTGTGCATGTTCAAACTGCTGATAAATTTGATACAAAAGCAACAACAATTTATTTTTGTTTTGTTTCTTCAAAGGAGATAACAGTTCCATCAAATCGCTGATCGTATAAATCTGTGGCAAAAAAGAGGTTTTCCCGATTGCTTGAACCAACTCTTTTTGCAAAACTCTTTTCGCACGTTGGTTCGGAAGAATAATCGCAGTCCGCTCATAATCCGTATTTTCTTGTTGAAGTAAAATTTGGGCAAATTCTGATAAAAAAGACATACTTGTTATTTTACATGGATAAACATGCAAAGATATCAAATTAAAAAAACAAAGAAAAAAGAAAATGAGTATATTTGCCGAAATTTAACAATCAGATGATTCAAGACAACTTTACGTACGGAATTCGGGCTGTTTTAGAAGCCATTGAAAGCGGCAAAGAGATAGACAAAATATTGATTCAAAAGGGCTTGGGTGGGGATTTATTTAAGGATTTTTTTATCAAAGTCCGCCATAATAAAATCCCGTTTCAATATGTTCCCGTAGAAAAACTTAATAAATACACGCGCGGAAATCATCAAGGAGTAGTAGCTTTTTTGTCTTCCATTGAATACCAAAGTATATACGACATTTTACCTGCAGTATATGAAGCCGGAAAAGTTCCTTTTCTGCTCATTCTGGACAAAATTACTGATGTACGGAATATCGGAGCCATTGCCCGTTCGGCCGAATGTGCCGGCGTTGATGCCATTATTCTTCCGTTAAAAGGCGGAGCATTGCTCAATGAAGATGCCGTAAAAACTTCTGCCGGTGCCTTACATAAAATACCGGTATGCAGACATTCTAATTTGGGAGAAGTGATTACCTTCCTTCAAGAGTCCGGAGTTGAAGTGGTAGCAGTAACCGAAAAAGCAAATAAATATCATTTTGAAAAAAACTATTCCGGGCCTCTCTGTTTTGTGATGGGTAACGAATATGAAGGTATCGCATACGATTATCTAAAAAAATGTAATGATCGGGTGCAAATTCCGATGACCGGCACAATTGAATCCTTAAATGTCTCTGTAGCGACAGGAATTGTCCTTTTTGAAACCGTTAAGCAACGTTTAAAACAATC
>CAZWCI010000002.1:35649-44185 GCA_964632815.1 uncultured Lentimicrobiaceae bacterium
TATAAAAGTCATTTGTATTAAAAAAAGTGTAATTTTGTGGCAACAAAAAATATTTATTGGTGTCTAAAGTTAATATTTATGCACTTTTCTTAAAATCCTATGATACGTCAACTATTTTATCAATACATCAGAAAGAGTCTTACTTGTATCGGAATATTCGTATTCTTTCTTTTTCTATTAATTCCGGCAAAAGCTCAAGTTCCCTCGACAGAAGGAGTCGATTTTTGGCTTACCTTTTTATATAATCACTCTACCAGTTCCACAACGAACTTGATTATCTCGGCACAGCGTGCATGTACGGGTACTATCAGCAACCCCAATACCGGATGGGCAACTACCTTTTCCGTTCCGGCACAAGGACGTACCGAAGTATCTATTCCCAATGCGCAAGGATATTGTACAGGAAATGGTTCCGTTGAAAACAAAGGAATATGGGTTACTTCAACCGATACCATTTCCCTTTATGCCGCTAACTATATTGCTTATACTTTCGATGCAACTAATGTGTTACCAACCCCAGCGTTGGGTAACGAATATTTAATTCAAACCTATTCGGGTGTTTTTGATGGAAGTAATATCGCTTTTGTGGCCACACAAAACAACACTATTTTAGACATTACCCCCTCTACTACTGCAGGAGGACATAGTGCCGGTACACCCTTTTCGGTCACACTCAACAGAGGACAAGCTTATCAGATGGTTACCTCCTCTTCCACCGGAGATCTTTCGGGAACACGTGTAGTGTCAAGAGATTGTAAGATGTTTGCGGTTTTTGCCGGTTGTCGTTGCACACAAGTTCCTTATGGATACGGCTACTGTGACCATATTGTAGAACAAACATGGCCCACCACTTCCTGGGGTAAAGAATTTGTTGTGACAAACTCTCTTACTAGAAGCCGTGACCGCGTTCGGGTGACCGCTTCAAATAACAATACCCAAGTTTATCGTGATGGTAGTCTGCTTACGACACTGAATTCCGGTGGTATGTATGAGTTTGAAATGAATTCTTCTCAACCGGCGGCTTATATCAATGCCACTAATCCCGTTGCCGTTTATCTTTATTTTACCGGCTCTACATACGGAGGTTCGGGAGACCCTGCTATGGTTTGGATTAGCCCCGTTGAACAACGTATTAGTAAAATCACTTTCGGAACCTTCTCCCCCGGCCAAACGCTCACTCAATATATCAATATCATCTCTCCTACATTAAGTGTCCCCAGCATGAGACTTGATGGAGCTAACATTTCTTCTCAATTTACTACTGTACCGGGAAATGTAAATTATTCTTATGCTAGAAGAAGTATAACCCATGGTACACATACCCTTGAAGGAGATTCCGGCTTCGTTGCACATGTTTACGGACTGGGACAAGATGAATCCTATTCTTTCTCTGTAGGTTCCAGTGCCGCTAATTTAAAAAATAAACTGTTTGTCAACGGAGTAGCCAGTGTGGATATTTCTGCGAACCAAGAGTATTGCATGAATGACACCATCATTTTTCGCAGTCATGTTGAAACTGCCTATGATGCAATACTTTGGGAATTCGGCGACGGGATGACCGGAACAGGGGATACTGCAGCTCACGTTTACCCTACTTACGGCTATTATACCGTGAACATGATTATCGACAGACGCTCCTCAAACAATAACTGCGGTGGTTATGACACCATTAGCACGTTTGTACGTATTCTTGAAAATGAGTCTTCCATTTATGACACCATCTGCGCCGGATTTCATTACACGGAAAACGGATTGGATTTGATTGGCACCCATGATACTTCCGTGACAACTATTTATCCTAGCTTCTGGGGTTGTGACAGTATCGTCAATGTCTATCTGCACGTTTTCCCTATTGATCCGATCCCTGTGACTGCCTCAATTTGTATGGGAGAAACTTATAACGATAACGGATTTAATATTTATGCAGATCGAGTAGGCCTTATTACGGATACCCTTTATCTATTGTCCAGTTTCGGTTGCGACAGTACCGTCATTCTATATTTAAATGTCAGTCCGTTACCAAACGTATTTTTAGGAAATGACCGAATTCTTTGTTCCGAAAGCCAATTCCCAATTGCTTTAGATGCGGGAGCAGGCATGGTTTCTTATGAATGGAGCACCGGTGAGACAAGTCAAATCATCTCGTTGATGCAAGAAGGAACCTATTCGGTTACCATTTCTACCGGAGAAAATTGTACCGCTACCGATGAAATCACGCTCGAACTTCATAACGTGACGGTCACCATTTCCCAAGATCCTGAAGACTTCTGTGCCAATTCTATGGCCATCCTGACCGCCAATACAGAAGCTCCTTCCATTCTGTGGAATACCGGTGAAACAACGCCAACTATCATCGTTACCCAATATGGAAGCTATTATGTGACTGTTTCTGACGGCTATTGCGAAGCTACCGACAGAGTAGGCATCTCCGAATGTCCTGCCTATATTTTCATCCCAAATACCATTACCCCCTATCTGAATGACGGAATCAACGACTATTTTGAAATTATGGGAGACACCCGAAACATTAGAGAATTAGAAATATTTATCTATGACCGTTGGGGACAACTGGTGTTCGAATCCAAAGAGGTTAACTTCAAATGGGATGGAAAAGTAAACGGCGTATGGATTCCGAATCATGTATTCAGCTATGCTTTAAGAATTACTACGTTGTTAGGGAAAAAAGAAGTTTATAAGGGTGTCATCAATGTACTCTAAAAACAGTCAGTCCTAGCTATTCTATCTTCCAATTCTCAATTACACATATTTTTATGAAAAAAATCGGTATTCTCTCTGACACACACGGATACGTTCATCCAAATCTATTTACTTTTTTTAAAGATTGTCACGAAATATGGCATGTCGGGGATATCGGCAGCGAAGAGGTTTTGTCGGAATTGAACCTGATTGCTCCGGTCAAAGCAGTCTTTGGTAATTGCGACGATTGGGCCATCCGGCGAGAAACTTCCGAACAACTTGTTTTTGATTGCGAAGAGCACAAAGTGGCCATGATGCACATCGGCGGAAAACCGAAAGCGTATAGCCCCGAAGCACAGCTGTTAATTGCCAAAGAAAAACCCACCATCTTCGTTTGTGGCCATTCCCATATCCTTCGTATCCTCAACGACCCGCAATATCAACTTCTATTTATCAATCCCGGTGCCGCCGGACGATACGGCATTCATACTCGCCTCACTTTCCTGAGATTTACTATTGACGGCAAAAAAATTGAGAATTTAGAAGTGTATGACGAACCCAAACAAAAAATAGTACAGATTTAAAAAAATGATGTACTTTTGCATGTTTAATGCACAAAATAAGATTCATTATGAAAAAAATTATCGGTATTATAATGATAATGGCTGTTTGTATTTCTATTTCAGCCCAAAGTAGAGTTATTCAACTTCCCGCCGACTCGGGAATGCTTCCAAAAACCAACGGCTTCTTCTATCGACTTCCCAAAACCGCTTTTAAAGTGGATGTAACAATTTCCCGAACCAATCTCATCAAAGGTTATTATACCGATTATGCTGAAAAGCTCTTAGGACTCAGCAATGTTATTCAAAATAATGAAACTTCTTATGCCCTTAAAAATGTCGCAATTTCTCCTGTGACTATCCCTGATTCAACACATTTGTTCTATGTTGAACTTTCTCCCCGACAAATTAAAAAACAATTCTTAAGCCAATTGTATCAAAATACGACTCCTTATAGCAATCAAATTTTCACCTCTTCTTTCAACATAACATCTACACAATTACCCGATTTCTTTAAAAACTATTCCGCAATTACATACGTGGAAAAAGAAGACCATTATGTGGAAACACAAATAATTGAGGGCGTTGTAACAGAAGTCCCGGTAAGCAAAACGAAAATGGTTACCAAATCAGTCGAACAAAAAGCGCAAGAAGCCGCCGACTTTATCATCCAAATCCGTAAAGATAAATACGACCTCACCGCAGGGGTTCAGGAAGTTCCATACTCCAAAGAGGCATTGGCACTCATGATTGCAGAACTCAATCAATGGGAAACAAATTACCTAGACCTCTTTACCGGAATTTCCATCGAAGATGAGCTATCTTACACCTTTATTGTAATTCCCGAAGATGAAGACGATACCCTCATTCCCCTCTTTTCAATTGACCCGCAAAACGGACTACTTCAAGGAAATGCAACACAACCCGAGCATGCTTATTTCCTCAAAATCGCCCCACAATTATCTTATGATAAATGGACACAACTCCTAACCGAAAAAGCAAAAGAAGAAAAATATAAACCCAACAACGGTTATTCCTTCCGAAAGGCTGCTCCCGCCCTACTCTCTCTAGTCCATCACCGAAAAGAAATCCAGATCTGGGGGATTTACAATATTTTCCAATTGGGAATCATCGAAACTCTCCCTGCCGAAACAGACGAATTCGATATCTCTAAATTTGTTTATATTTATTAATTATGAAACATATCAGATTGTTTTTTTTCGTTTTCATCATTCTTTTGGGCGTGGTATCACAATCCTGCCAAAGCAAACAAGAGAAACTTGAAAAGAAGATGATCAAGACGATTCTCGCCGAAGAAAAGGAAAATACAGTAATTGATTCCGTGAAGATTGTGGAAATTGACTCGCTTACCCGCTACGGCTATATCAAAGTTATTTTGGAACAACTCGAATATATGGAATATGATTACGAGTCAAGATTGGTTTATGGCGATTCCATTTCCGAAACCGAAAGGAGCGAAATTGAGCTGATGATTGAGGAAATTCGTACAACCACCGAACATTTAAGACTCAAATCGGAGGAAAACACCGACAATAAATCCTTTTTCTGCTACTTTATTCTCACCGAATTATGGCATGCCGGTGAAGCACAACAATTTTATTACCTGATGTCTCCTGATTTTGATATATTAGATGACCCCTTCTCCGATAATCTTATTGATTGAGAAACTGCAAGCATTTTCCTTCGCAGAACTTCCCCTTGTATATTATTTCATCGGGGTGGCTTTAATTTTGCCCAAAATTCCTTACATCGGAAAGGTCTTCAACATTATCAACACATTGATTCATGAGTTCGGTCATGCCGGCATGAGTCTTTTGTTGCAAGGGTCCGTACATTCCATCGAAATTTTTGGAGACACCTCCGGAAATGCCACCACCCAAACCAAAAGCAAATTTGCGGCTTTTCTCGTTTCCGTAAGCGGATATCTATTTGCATCCTCTTTTGCGTGGCTTAGTTTTTACTTGTATTACGCCGGATTGGGTTTTTATTTCATCGCAGGGCTATCCATTCTATTTTTCATCATATTGCTCCTGTGGGTTCGGAATCTCTTCGGATTAATCTGGATTCTCCTCTTTTGCGGACTCAATACGTTGCTGCTCTACTACGGAACTACCGAATGGATTGACCGTGTTGCGCTCTTTTATGCCACCGTCTTGCTCACCGAATCGGTCATGTCCACACTGGTGTTGCTCTATCTCTCGTTATTCAAACACAAGGAGTCGGGCGACGCCTATAACCTTCAGAAATTCACACATATACCCGCTTTTATTTGGGCATGTGGTTTCGTAGCTTATGCAGGATTGGTCGCCTATCAAATCTTTATTAACTTTATTTTATAGCAACTAAAATTACTCTTGAATAAAGGGGTTCTATTCAATTCTTACCAATATTCCGTCCTTCCAATAGCCTTTTGCCATAAGTTTCCCTGTGGAGTCATATAAAGCACCATATCCATTTACCGTATTATTCGAAAATTCTCCGACATACTTCCTGCCATCTTGGAAAACCTCGTATCCTTTTCCCTCTCTTTTCCCATTTACTCTTTCCCCAAAGTAGCCCCAATCCTTGTTAAATCTGAATACATAGCAGGGATTTATTTTCCTGACATTATCCACTTCACCGAATTGCTTCTCTTTTTTAAATTTTTCGGGATATTTTTGAATGGCCGGATACAGAGTTACATAAGCATGCTTATACCAATTGTCAATAATGAGATGCGTAACTCTATTTCTAATCAGATAATTCATTATGGTATCAGGTTCTGCATATTTAGGAAATCCTGAAGCTTTATGGTATCCCGAATTAATATAATAAATTTCTGGTTTTCTGCAAATTACCCGTGCACTATCGGGCAAGTTCTTTCCGCACCATTCAATAGCATCGTAATAATTATTTATATTGATATTGCCCATTTTTTTCCATGACTTTAACTGTGCGTTTTGTCTAGGTTCCTCTTGTGCTTTTAAATAGTCCGGAAATAAGAAAGACGCTGAAAATATTATTGCCGCCAAAGACTGTATAATAATGGGATTATAATTCTTGGCAATAAATCTGAACAGAATTTTTATCAACTCTGAAACCCCATTTACGATAATAAATATATAAAATGGAATGATACAAGTGTAGTATCTTTCTCCGCCATATTGTTCAGGCCAGATCAGGAGAACTCCCATTGTCATGCCAATATATAAGAATAATAACAGTCCCGCTTTTTTGGTTCTGAGAAATCCCACGAACATCAAGGAAATAATGAACAGCCCTTTTATCCAGTGAGAGGGCTGGCTTGGTTCTTTTTTATCATAAGAAATCATAAAAACGGAATTGGGAAGATATTTGGTTATATATGATTCCGCATTATTCTTTGCCCTTGTTACCCAATCGTTTAAAGAAGCCATTTTTTCCCCATTGGGTTTCATATAAAAATCTCCCACATAATCACTTTCTGTTTTCCCAATCTTTTCATTCCGATTGTCCCAAGCCGATTTCGTGATACCAATAGTTGTTAATAGCAATAGAAATATGATTGAACTGCGAATAAAATAACTTCGTTGTTCACCCGATCTTATGAGTTCTTTTTGTTTCCGATGTCTCATCCAAACAAAGAAGCCTGAGAAAACATTATATAAACTCCACAAAATGGCACTGATAATCAAAGACAATCCCATTGTTCTGACAAAATAAATATAGGAGAAAAATAGCAATAAGAGAATTAGCCAAAAGTTATTGATTATTTTTCCCTTAGAAAAATCAAACAATTTCTTTTCATCAAGGATTAGCAGCAGATAAATTATTACCAAAGAACAAAACAAAAACAACATCTCACTCATCATAATGGTCGCCCAATGCAACAGAGAGGGATGGAGACAACAAAGAAGAGCACTTATAAAAGCAACAATTCGATTCTTTGATATTTTTTCTAAAACAATAAATAACAATAAGATAGATAAAAATAACAAGATTCCGTTCGCAGTTTTGACAGCATCAATATCATTAGGGACAATGGTCATTACTCCGGCAACAAATAAAGGATAGCCGGGCGGAAAATGAGTATGGGGAGATTCCTCTAAATACATAATATTTGTATAACCTTTTCCTTCTAAAATTGCCTTTCCGAGAGAATAATAATAGATATTATCCCCATTCATATCCAGTTTTGAATCGTACATGGCACTGTAATTAACAAAAAAAGTGAGGCTGATGGTTAAAATCATCAATATCATGCTTAATTTTCCGGAAAAGAATCTATTCCAATTCTCCAAAAGCGAGAATTTGGTTTTGGCATTTTTTCTTACATTCTTTTTGCTTTTCATAATAATGATCACTATCAGTTAATAAATCTATATTTTAATAATGTCCATATTGCTTCCAAGCCATCATACCATTTTATTTTTTTCCCTTCTTCAATAGAGCGGGGATAGTAATGTATCGGAACCTCTTTAATCTTATTTTTTGCTTTGACTACTTTGGCTGTTACTTCCGGACAAAATTCAAACCCGATACAATTCAACGTAATATTTTTTAAAACATTGGCATCAAACATTTTATAACAAGTCGGTTCGTCTGTAAGATTCAGTCCATATAAGATATTGGTAACTATCGAAACCAATCGCCCTCCCAGATAGAAACTCCGATAAGAATGTTTATTTTGTCGATTTAAAAATCGAGATCCATACACCACTTTATAATCACCGGAAATAATGTAAGGCAACATCAGGTTATAATCCTCCGGATCATATTCCAAATCAGCATCTTGAATAACAATAATATTTCCGGTTGATAAAGCAATGGCACTTTTAATGGCCGCACCTTTTCCCTGATTTTTTTCGTGAGAATGCAAAATAATTTTTACATGAGGATTTTCGGCAATAAATCGGGTGGCTTCCGTAAGCGTATTATCGGTAGAACAATCATTTACCACGACTATTTCCAAACCAATATTATGAATCAGTTGCACACGGCATACTTTGTTTAATATTTTTCTAATATTTTTTTCCTCATTGTATGCAGGAACAAGGACTGAAAGAATGGTGCTATTCATAAATGTCATAATTCAAAAAATATCTGCAAAGATAATATTATATTTAATTTACAATATTATTTATTTTATTAAAAAAAAGTAAAATATTTATTCTGATAATCCATTTTTCAACGTGAGAATGATGTAACCTTATTCGGCATAATCCCCTACTCTTCACTGCCATCTTCAGCCACAAAATTGTAGAATTTCTTCACGAACTTGTTTTTCTGAGAGCGATTGC
>CAZWCI010000003.1:0-20130 GCA_964632815.1 uncultured Lentimicrobiaceae bacterium
GAAGACGGAATGGCAGAAGATGACTGGGACGGTTGGAAACGGATGACGGAGAAATTAGGTGCAACAGTTCAGCTTGTTGGCGATGACCTATTTGTAACGAATGTTCATCGATTAGAAATGGGCTTCGATAAAGATGTGGCTAATTCAATTTTGATTAAAGTAAATCAAATAGGGACACTAACCGAAACGATTAATGCGGTAAATATGGCTCATAAGGCAGGTTATACTGCTGTTATTTCTCATCGCTCAGGAGAAACGGAAGATACAACGATTGCAGACTTGGCAGTGGCTTTGAATACAGGTTTAATTAAGACCGGGTCGGCGAGTCGTACCGATAGAATTGCAAAGTATAATCAACTTTTACGTATCGAAGAGATTTTAGGAGAACAAGCCTATTATCCAGGGAAAAATTTCCCATACTGTAAATAAAAATTAAAAATAGAAAAAAGGTTGTAAAAGTATTATATTTTTTTGTACTTTTGCAACCTTTTTAAATAATCAGTTAAATTAAATAAATATTATGGCAACAAGAATTAGATTACAAAGATTTGGTAAGAAGAATCAGCCTTTTTATCATATTGTAATTGCGGATGGTCGTGCACCACGAGACGGACGTTTTATTGAAAAAATCGGGACTTATAACCCGCTGACCCATCCTGCAGACATTAAAATTAATTTTGATAGAGCTTTGTATTGGGTTGAATGCGGTGCTTCTCCTTCCGATACGGTTCGTTCGATTCTTAAACGTGAAGGCGTTTATGTGATGAAACATCTCAAAGGCGGTGTAGCTAAAGGCGCTTTTTCCGAAATTGAAGCAGAACGTAAGTTCGAAGCTTGGAAAACGGAAAAAGAAAGTAAATTAAATAATGTGAAACGTGAAGCTGCTGATAAAGCCAGAGCTGAAATGAAAAAACGTCTCGAATTGGAAACTAAAGTGAAAGAAGCAATGTCTGCAAAAGTGGCTGCAAAATATGCAAAAGCTGCTGCAGAAGAAGCTAAAGCCACTGAAGTTGCTGCTGAAGAGACTATCGATGCTGCTGAAGTTACAACTGAAACTCAGGAAAATTCTGAAGAAACAGCTCAATAATTTGATCTTTTTTCACTTTTATTTATATAATAAAAGAGATAAGTCGCAAGCAGTTAATTACTTGCGACTTTTTTTGTCAATTGTGTAAAATATTGTCAAATAGGTAGATTTTTTTGTAAAAATCATATACCTTTGCATCAAAAATTAAAAAATGATTGTAGTTACGGGAGCTGCCGGTTTTATTGGCAGTTGCATGGTTCAGAAACTTAATTCTTTAGGAAATAATCAATTGATTTTAGTGGATGATTTTTCTAAAGAAATAAAAAGAAGAAATTGGGAAAATAAATTATATTGCGATAAAATAGACCGTGCCGACTTTTTTCAATGGGCAAATCAAAATGTGGACAAGATCGATTTTATTATCCATCTAGGCGCCCGTACAGATACTACTGAATTTGATTATTCCGTTTTTGAAGAATTAAATCTGTTTTATTCACAACAAATGTGGACCTTTGCTGCAAAAAAGAGAATTCCTCTTCTATACGCTTCTTCAGCAGCTACTTATGGAAATGGAGAATACGGATATCTTGATTCACCGGAACTGATTAATAAATTACAACCTCTTAACCCATACGGAAAATCAAAAAATGAATTTGATAAGTGGGTGCTAAAACAAACCTTAATTCCCCCATTTTGGGCAGGATTTAAATTTTTTAATGTTTATGGGCCCAATGAATACCATAAAGGAAGAATGGCTTCTGTGGTATTTCACTCTTTTCATCAAATTCAAGATACTGGTAAAATGAAACTTTTTCGTTCCCATCTGCCTGAGATTCAAGACGGGGAACAGATGCGTGACTTTATTTATGTGAAAGATTTGGTAACAGTGTTGACTTGGTTCTTGCAGTATCGAAAACAAAGCGGAATCTATAATTTGGGGACCGGCTTTGCCCGCCCATTCCTTGCATTGACTAATGTAGTCTTTAAATCGATGAAACTCAATCCCGATATAGAATTTATAGATATTCCCGAAGATATAAGAGATAAATATCAATATTTTACGCAAGCAGATATGAAAAAAATGCGCCAAATTGGCTATAAAAAATCATTCTCTTCCTTGGAAAAAGGAATAGCCGATTATGTGAAAAATTATTTGATTCAAAATAATGAATATTAGTGATTTTGATACGTATATTAAATTCATCTTTTTTTTATTAAAAATGCGTAACGTAAAAACTTTTTTATAACTTTGTATTTTAAATAACCTTTTTAAACTTAATATGATAATACGATTCACAGAAAAAACATTCTGTATTTAAACTTAAAACGATATGCAAACTTACACAGATAAGGATATTCAAGCAGTACTGAAAAAGTTGTTTGGTTTTGAGTCATTCAAAGGAACCCAATTAAAAATCATAAAATCCCTCCTTAAAGGAAAAGATTGTTTTGTTATTATGCCGACCGGTGGAGGAAAATCTATGTGTTATCAATTGCCGGCTTTGATGAAAGAGGGAACGGCAATTGTGATTTCCCCTTTAATTGCTTTGATGAAAAATCAAGTTGATGCCATGCGCAATTTTGGAACAGATCAAGGAATAGCACATTTTCTTAACTCCTCACTCAATAAAAATGAAATAAAAATAGTGAAAGATGATTTGTTGAGCGGCAAGACAAAATTATTATACGTAGCTCCCGAATCGCTTACGAAAGAAGAGTATGTGGACTTTTTAAAAGAAGTAAATATCTCCTTTTATGCCATTGATGAAGCCCATTGTATTTCAGAGTGGGGACATGATTTTAGACCTGAATATCGTAGAATTCGTACAATTGTTGATACTATCGGGAAAAAAGTTCCGGTTATCGCTCTTACGGCAACAGCAACGCCTAAAGTTCAACACGATATTCAAAAAAATCTCGGAATGCAAAATGCCGAACTCTTTATCTCTTCATTTAACCGTGCAAATCTCTATTATGAAGTGAGAAAGAAAACATCTAGTATAGATAAAGATATTATTAAGTTTATTAAGGATAATCAAGGAAAATCAGGTATTATCTATTGCTTAAGCAGAAAAAAAGTGGAAGAGCTTGCAGGATTGCTTCAAGCCAATAAAATTAAAGCACTTCCATATCATGCAGGGCTCGACTCCCAAACCCGTATTAAAAATCAAGACGCATTCCTGATGGAAGAAGTTGACATTATTGTCGCTACAATTGCTTTTGGAATGGGAATTGATAAACCTGATGTACGATTTGTTCTTCATTATGATATGCCTAAAAGTTTGGAAGGATATTATCAAGAAACGGGTAGGTCAGGTCGTGACGACGGAGAAGGAAAATGTATTGCTTTTTATGACTATAAAGATTTATATAAATTAGAAAAATTTTCTACCAAAAAGACTGTTGCAGAACAGGAAATTGTGAAACAATTGCTAGCTGAAACAATTGCTTATGCTGAATCTGATAACTGTAGAAGAAAACACCTCCTTCACTATTTTGGAGAATCTTTTGAAGATGAAAATTGTGGTTGCTGTGATAATTGTATTCACCCAAAACCAAAAATGAATGGCGCAGAGCAAATTCAATTGGCTTTGGAAGTGATTCAAACAGTAAAACAACAATTTAAGGAAAAACAAATTATCCATATTTTGATTGGAGAAAAAAATACTTCAATTCAAAAATTTAAACATCATAAATTAAAACAATTTGGAGAAGGTCAGGATTTTGATGAAAAATTTTGGTCTAATGCAATCAGAGCGGCTATCTTTGAAGAATTATTGGTGAAAGATATCGAAAATTACGGATTGCTTAAAATTACGCCCAAAGGTGAAAAATATCTGGCTAATCCTTATTCTATCATGGTAAATAAACCTGAGAAAGAGGATATTGATGATGATGCAGAAATGTCTGACGATGTGATGCCTGCCAAAGGAGATGCTATGGACAAAACACTCTTTGCACTTCTTAAAGATTTACGTAAGTCGATTTCTCAAAAAGAAAATTTACCTCCTTTTGTTATTTTTCAAGATCCTTCCCTCGAAGATATGTGTATTCAATATCCCACAACGTTGGATGAAATGACTCATATATCGGGTGTTGGACAAGGAAAAGCACAAAAATACGGCAAAGAATTTGCGGATTTAATTCGTAAATATGTTGAAGAAAATGAAATTGAAAGGCCTCAAGATTTTGTGGTCAGATCAGTAGTTAAGAAATCAGCAATAAAAGTCTTTATTATCCAAAGTATCGACAGAAAGATTAATTTTGAAGATATCGCAATTGCCAAAGGATTGGAAATGGATGAATTATTGACGGAAATTGAAAGTATTGTGGCTTCCGGTACAAAATTAGATATTGATTATTATATTGATGAATATATTGAACCATATCATCAAGAAGAAATTCTGGAATATTTTAATGAAGCGAAATCAGATTCTATTCAAATTGCTTTAGAAACGCTGGGAGAAGGGGAGTTTCAAGAAGAAGAAATCAGAATTATGAGAATTAAATTTATGTCTGATGTCGGAAATTAAGATGTTTTTATAAGTATTATTGATTATTAATTTAAAGTTTTGAATACATGAACGAAATGAAAGAAATGAACGAAGTCAATGTTGTAGATGAATCTTTAGATCTTCCCAAAGCAAAAAAAAGTAAAAAAGCATTATGGAGAATTGTTTTTTATGCAGTAATGGTATTGGCTGTTGCTGGCTTATATGTACTCCATTTTGTGGGTGCAAAAGAACAAGTGAAACCCTTGGTTCCTGAAGGAACTCCCGGAACCGGAGAAATCTTGTTTGTTAATATTGATTCAATTTCTGAGAAATATGAATTGGTGAAAATTCTCACCACCGATATAGAAACCGAAATCAGTAAACAAAATGCAATTTTTGAAAATAAAGAAAAGGCTTTTCAAGCAAAATATGGTCAATTTCAAAAGAATTATGAAGCAGGACTATTAACGGAAGTTCAAGTGCAAAATACGACCAATCAACTTCAAGAAGAGTATCAAACAATTCTTCAGGATAAACAACGCGTTTTATCCGGATTGGAAGAACGACAAGTAATTGCTTTAAATCAAGTATCTGATTCTATTAAAAAAGTTGCCACGACCCTTAATAAGCAAAAATACAATGCTTCCTATATTTTTATCTATCAGAACGGAGCACAACTTCTTTACGGAGATCCTACAAAAGATATTACTCTTGAAGTATTGGAAGTGCTGAATTCGCCCTATAAAAAATAATTTTTTTTTCTTTCAGATGATTCTAATTTTGATTAAAATGCTTAATTAATTATGAAGAAAATCCTTTTTTATACCACATTTGTTCTATTGATTCTTTTTTCTTATTCTTGTTCAAACAATAATCATGATGCAGATGCTTACGGAGTTTTTGAAGCAGTAGAAATTACTGTTTCTGCCGAAAATAATGGAAAATTGCTTTTTTTAGATATTGAAGAAGGTGGAACATATCAGGCAGGCACAATTGTGGGATGTATTGATACACTACAACTTTCGTTACAAATTAAACAATTAGAATCTTCTATTAAAGCAGCCTTGGCCCGACGTCCTGATATGCCGTCTCAAATCAGAACGCTCCAAGATAAACTGGAAACGCTTGAAAAAGAGAAAAATAGAGTGGCAAATTTGGTGGAAGCTAATGCAGCAACAACAAAACAATTGGATGATATCCATGCGGAAATTAATATTACCAAAAGTCAGATTTTAGCTACCAAATCGACATTGTCTATTCAATCTCAATCTATTTTGGAAGAGGTTGAAGCAATACATTTTCAACAATTGCAATTAGAAGATGCTTTGGCCAAATGTAAAATTAAAATCCCCATTACTGGAACGATTATCAATAAATATATTCAATCTAATGAATTGGCTTTTCAAGGGAAACCTCTTTTTAAAATTGCCGATTTGAATAATATGTTTATTAAAGTTTATGTTTCCGAAGATATGCTCTCTTCTGTTAAATTGGGCGGAAAAGTAGAAATCAGAGTAGATACAAAAGATAATACCCCTAAAACATTTGAAGGGACAGTTTCATGGATCTCCCCACGTGCCGAGTTTACTCCCAAAATGATTCAAACCAAAGATGAAAGGGTAAACCTTGTTTATGCCGTGAAAGTTAATTTTAAAAATAACGGCAGTGCTAAAATTGGAATGCCCGGTGATGTCGTCTTTAAATAAATGCATAGCATGAAGGCGATAGAGATAGATAGATTGAATAAAACTTATTCCAATCATGTTCACGCTTTAAAAGATGTATCTTTATTTGTGGAAGAGGGGGAAGTATTTGGCCTTGTCGGACCCGACGGAGCCGGAAAATCTACATTTTTTAATATCTTAACAACACTGCTCCTTCCTACTTCAGGACAGGTAAAGGTATTAGGAAAAGATGTCGTGAAAGAGGCTATCCCGATTCGAAGAATTATTGGCTACCTTCCCGGAGTTTTTTCGTTATATCCGGATCTTACGGTTGAAGAGAATTTGCTCTTTTTTGCAACAATGTATAAAAGTACTATTAAAGATAATTTGACTCTTATTCGTCCTATTTGGAAGCAATTAGTGCCATTTAAAAATAGAAGAGCAGGCAAATTATCCGGTGGAATGAAACAAAAATTAGCCCTCTGTTGCGCCCTAATCCATAAACCGGAATTGTTATTTTTGGATGAACCTACTACAGGAGTAGATCCGGTCTCCCGTACTGAATTTTGGGATATCCTTCAAAATATTAAAAAACAAGGAATTACAGTGGTCGTTTCCACTCCTTATATGGATGAAGCAACCCGCTGTGATCGAATTGCGCTTATTCAAGACGGACAAATCATCAAGATTGAAACCCCTGAAAATATTATTAAAGCTTATCAGGGAAATTTATATACTCTTAAAGTGAAGAACGTTTTTGCGCTTTTGGGTAAAATGAACGATTTTAAACTCAAGTGTAACTATTATCCTTATGGGGAACATTTGCATGTGGCTTTTTATGATGCTCCCGAAATTGTATTGCCTGCTTTTGAGATTTTCTTGAGCGAACAAAATCAAGAATATGGAAAAATTATTCCGATAAATCCTACTATTGAAGATTGTTTTATTGAATTAGTCTCAGGAGATAAATATTCTTCTGTGCAATAAAAATGCAACATATGTATAGTATTGAAGTAGAAAATCTTACAAAAAAATTTCATCACTTTACAGCGGTTGATAACATCAGTTTTCAAGTGAAGAAAGGTGAGATTTTTGGTTTTCTTGGGGCTAATGGGGCAGGGAAGACGACGGCCATTAAAATGATGTGCGGATTACTCCAACCCACTTCGGGAAAAGCAACTATTGCCGGCTTTAATCTTGCTTCAGATTATAAAAATATAAAACGAAATATTGGCTATATGAGCCAACGATTTTCATTGTATGCCGACCTGTCTCTCTACGAAAATATGCAGCTTTTTGGAACGGTTTATGGTATTCCCAGAAAGGAGTTAAAAGACCGAATTTTTAATAGTCTCGAAAGTTTGCAAATGGCTGATAAAGCTAAAACTTTGGTCTATTCGATTCCACTTGGATGGAAACAAAAATTGGCTTTTGCCACGGCAATGCTTCATGAACCCAAAATTGTTTTCCTTGATGAACCGACAAGTGGGGTAGACCCTATTGTAAGACGTGAGTTTTGGAATATGATTTACGAAGCGGCAGCAAGAGGAATAACTATTTTTGTAACAACACATTATATGGATGAGGCAGAATATTGCGAACGCGTTTCCATTATGTCCGAAGGGCAACTTAAAATCATAGGAACGCCCGCGCAATTGAAAGAAGAAATGCAGGTAGATGCCATTGCAGACGTATTTCAGAAATTTGTTAAAAGATAATTGTTGAAGATGAAAGAACTGATGATGATTTTACGCAAGGAGTTTATCCATATTCTAAGAGATAAAATTACTCTTCTCTTAGTCTTGGCGATGCCCGTCATGCTTGTTCTTCTTTTCGGCTTTACCATCAGTACTGAAATTAATAATGCTAAAATCGCAGTACTGGATCTCTCTAAAGATTCACAATCAAAACTTTTCTTGAATAAAATTACCGCATCGGGCTATTTTCAAATTGTGTCCTATCCCAACTCGGAAACGGAAATTGACCGCGATTTTAAAAATAAAAATATAAAATTGGCTATTATCATTCCGGCCAATTTTGAGACCAAACTTGCGATTGATAAAAAAGCTACGATTCAAATTATTAATGATGTGTCTGATCTTAATGTGGCATCTGTACTTAATAACTATATGCGAGTGGTTATCAGTGATTTTGTGAATGAATATAACGGAACTCAATCTCCCCCGATTCCTTTTGGAATGACAACGCAAATGGCGTATAATCCCCAAATGGAAAGTGTCTATATGTTTGTTCCGGGCATCATTGCGCTGATTATGATTATCGTTACCGCGTTGATGACTTCCATCACGCTTGCCCGTGAAAAAGAGTCAGGAACGATGAGAATGCTCCTTATTACTCCGGTAAAAAAAGTATATGTCGTCATCGGAAAGATTGTTCCATATATGGTACTTTCCCTGATTTGTACGCTTCTCATTTTGGTTATAAGCGTTTTGGTATTTCAAATGCCTATTAAAGGAAGTATCTGGTTTTTGTTGTTTTTGTGTTTTGTGTTTATGCTCACTTCCGCTTCTTTCGGGCTTATGATTTCGGCATTGGTTAATACCCAACTTGATGCCATGATGGTGACCATGATGGGCCTGTTTTTACCTACTGTTTTGTTGTCGGGCTTCTTGTTCCCATTAGATAATATGCCCTATTTTTTTCAAATATTGGCCGATTTTTTCCCTGCCAAGTGGTTTATTATTGCCATAAAGGATGTAATGATTAAGGGGCTCGGTTTTATGGGAATTTGGAAGTATTTACTCATATTGTTCGTGATGGCGGTAGTCCTTATTAGTGCCAGTCTGTCCAGAATTGATAAAAGAGAATAGAGATGAGAGTAATATTAATGCTGATTAAAAAGGAATTTTTACAGGTTTTTCGCAATCCTTTGTTGTGGAAAATTCTTATTATAGCTCCTTTGGCCGAATTTTTACTTTTTCCTTATACTGCCGACTACGAAATTAAAGTTTTACATATTGCCTTTATTGACCACGATCATTCATCTACTTCTAAAAATATGATGAACGAGTTCGTGGCATCAGGTTATTTTATCAGTCATGGGGATGTCTCTTCAAAAAAAGAGGCAGAACATTTAATGGAGCAAGATAAAATTGACTTTATTGTTGAGTTTCCACATGATTTTGAAAAAAGAATTCTTAATCGTGAGGTTCCGAACATTGCCATTACAGCTAATGCTATAAATAGTGTTAAAGCCGGAATAGGAACCGGTTATGTGCAAGCTGTTTTATATGAATATTTATATGAAATGGGCGCATCCGTAGGATTGCCCGACGAGCAGGCCAATGTATTGACAACCAATATATATTGGTTTAATGAACAGATGAATTATAAGAATTTAATTGTTCCCGGAATTTTGGTCATCTTGGTTACCCTTATCGGTGCGTATGTTACAGCACTCAATTTAGTGAGAGAGAAAGAGTTGGGGACAATTGAACAAGTTAACGTGACCCCAATAAAAAAATGGCAGTTCCTTTTAGGAAAGATGATCCCATTCTGGATTTTGGGAATGCTTGAATTTATGGTGGGACTTTTCCTTATGTATTTGATGTTCGGAATTACGGTTCAAGGAAGCATCATATTGTTGCTTTTTGCTACGGGTATTTATCTCTTGGTAATGCTAGGACTTGGATTTTTTATTTCCAGCGTTTCAGAAAATCAACTCCAGGCAATGTTTATTGTATTTTTCCTTTTTATTGTCTTTGTTTTACTAAGCGGATTGTTTACGCCGATTGAAGGAATGCCCGAATGGGCTCAGTATCTCAATTATTTAAATCCTATGTCCTTTTTTATGGATATTATTAAATTAATTATTTTGAAAGGATGTAATATTCATGATATTCAAAATCAAATGATTGTTCTATCTGTTATGGCAGTTGTTATTAATACGGCAGCCATAGCTTCTTATCGTGAAAAAGTCAATTAAACGTTTCTTTTCGCTTTTGCAATTTTTGTATCTTTGCATTCCGATATCTAATCTTAATCCTTCATGAAAAAGATTCTTTTATTATTTTCTCTTTTTGTGCTTGTTCTTCCCATTTTTGCACAGCAAAGTCAAGACGAAAAGCTGGCCATTCAATATTTTCAAAATGGAGAATTTGAAAAGGCAGCCGAACTGTTTGAAGATCTTTTTGACAAAAAACAAGATACTTATATTTATTACTATTATTATCAAACGCTTATTTCACTTGACGATTTCAAAAAGTTGGAAAAGGTGGTTAAAAAGCAACAACGCGCCCAACCTGATGCCCAACGCTATAAAGTTGATTTAGGCTATGTTTATGAGCGTGCAGGGGAATCAGAAAAAGCAGTTAAAGTCTATGAAGAGGCAATCCAAGATTTGCCTACGGTTCAAAATAAAATTATTGAATTATATAATGCCTTTTTAACAAGAAATTTAAGAGATTATGCTATTAAAACCTTGAAAAGAGGACGAGAATTGTTGAAAAATGAAAAACTGTTTTCATTGGAATTAACTAATATCTATACTCAATTGCAATGGACGGATCAGATTATTGACGAAGCCTTATCTTTGGTAAAAGATAATAATCCTACTTATCTGAAAGATGCCGAATCGATACTTCAGAATCTATTGATTGAAGATGAGGAAGACTTAAATTACAATAAGGTTAAAATCCAACTTCAAAAATTGTCACAGAAAGATCCTGATAACACATCGTATGTTTCTTTACTTTATTGGATATATCAAATCCGTAAAGATTATCAAGGAGCTCTCGTATTAGGAAAATCTTTGGATAAGAGATATAAAGAAGACGGAGAAAGGCTCTATTTTTTAGCAAAATTGGTTGCTCAAAATAGAGATTATGATGTGGCGATTGATGCGTTGGAATATGTGCTTGCCAAAGGTCCTGATGCCAACTATTATACCAAAGCACGTCAATCATTGCTCGAAGTTAAGTTTATCAAATTAACTTCTTCATATCCGGTTCAATTGACAGATGCTCAAAAACTTGAATTGGAATTTAAAAAAGCCATAGATGAATACGGAATTCATTCCGGAACATCTGATTGGGTCCGTAAGTATGCATATTTGTTGGCATTTTATGTGAATAAACAAGATGAAGCAATACGGCTGCTTAATGAAGCAATCGCAACCGTGGATAGAGATCCTAAAGAAAAAGCTCTTTATAAAGTGGATTTGGCAGATATTCAATTGTATACCAATGATGTATGGGAAGCAACTCTGAATTATTCTCAAGTGGAGAAAGATTTTCCCAATGACACAATTGGTCATTTTGCTAAATTTAAAAATGCTAAATTATCATTTTATATCGGTGAATTTTCATGGGCAAAAAGCCAGTTGGATGTGTTGCGCGCAGCTACTTCAAAACTGATTGCCAATGATGCGATGTATTTTTCTTTACTCATTTCTGATAATGAAGAGGAGGATTCTGAAGAGGAGGAAGAGGAAGAAGATTCAGTTGCCGTTTCTCTGTTTGATAATGAAATGTCCAATCGTGCTTTACGCTACTTCGCAAAAGCGGATTTTATGATTTTTAAAAATCAGGATGACCAAGCAATGGCATTACTTGATTCCGTTTTAATGATTGATCCTTTTGGAAAATTAGCAGATGATGTTTATTTTCAAAAAGCTAAATTGCTCTTGAAAAAAGGGGATTATTTTGGATCCGAAAATTTCCTGAAACAAGTAGTGGAAAAGTTTGCGTATGAACTTTTAGCAGATGATGCTATTTTCCAATTGGGGGAATTATATGAATTTTATCTTAAGGATAATCAAAAAGCAATGGATTACTATCAAACCTTAATGAGAGATTATCCGGGAAGTCTCTATGCAGTCGAAGCCAGAAAACGCTTCAGAACTCTTAGGGGCGATTTTTAAAAGAGTATTTTGATTTAGGGGATTATAATCTTTTTGGTGTAAACTCTTTGCCCCTTTTTGGTAATGGTTGCAAAGTAAATTCCGGAAGATAAATCTTCTATATTGATGGAAATCGATCCGCTATTTTGATGAAGTGGGATAGTAGTTACTATTTCTCCAATAGCATTTGTGAAACTAAAAATTGATTTTTCTTCTTTATTAATTCCGTCAATATGATTATAGTCGATGTGAATCGTGTTTCCAATTACAGGATTCGGGAAAACAAGAATTTGCATCTCAGATTGTTCTGCAATGTCTGTTGAAGGTATTGCAATGATTTCAGCCACAAATGAAACAGTGTCGTCCAAATCCAACTCATTGAAAAAAGTATATCTTATATATGATACCCCGGGATTATTGTCAGGATAATATGAAATATGGAACGCCTGGTCCCCATCCGATGCGTGGGAGAAAGTGTCTGATGCATTGATGGTGAAAGCAGTAGGGGATTCATCCGTGTCATAACAAAATTCACCAAAACAAAAGCTGTTTTCACTGCCCGGAACAACAAAGAGTTCGGCTTTTCTGACTTTAACTGAAAGCGGTCGTGTAGCATGATTTACAATGTCAATATAGATATCATTCCGTGAAAGCAAATTGGGAACTTCTATCGAAAGTGTGTCCCCAACAGAACCTCCATTATATAAAAGCTCAAGGTTTTGAGAAATTCCAGATAAGCCATAGCTCATAAATGCGATGAATAGAAGTTTTTTAATCATAATATTTTTCTTTTTTTGCAAAAATATAAATTAATATTGATATAATAGTTCAAAATATAAATTGTTTCGTAAATAATCATATAACTCTTAATTTGTTTTGAGCTTTCTCTTTTTGAAGAAAATGTAGTATTTTTGTATTCTGTATTAAAATAAAAAGAGATAAACATGAGAGGTTTTTTCTTTTCCGAAAATATGAAATTGGCAGATTTGATATCTGAAAATTATAATCTAATATTGATGTTACCTCGTTTTGGTATTCCAATGGGTTTTGGAGATAAAAGCGTAGCGGATATTTGTAAAAATCATAATATTCCGGTCGACTTTTTTTTATTAGTTTGTAATATTTATTCTTTTGATAATTTTATTCCGGATAAAATGCTTATTAACAGCATTGATATGCATTTTTTGTTGCCTTATCTCTTGGCTTCTCATCGTTATTATAAAGAAGAACGCATTCCTCATATAGAACACCATCTTCAACATCTTATAGAGAAATCAGAAGCTAAATATGGGAAGACATTACAGCAATTTTTTAACGAGTATAAAGAGGAGGTACATGAACATTTCAGATACGAAGAGGAGCAAGTATTTCCCCATTTGGAAGCACTCCAAAAAGGGAACTCTGACAATTCGTATTATATTCGGACTTTTGTTCCTGAACATAGTAATATTGAAGATAAATTAAGCGATCTTACCAGAATTATTTGTAAATATTTTCCCGGCAATATTCTCCCAAATGAATCTATTGAATTGATATTCGATATTTTACAATTTTCTGATGATTTGGAAAAACATAAATTAATAGAAGAGAAAATTTTAGTTCCTTATGTGGCGTATTTGGAAAGGAGAATACAATGAGTAGTAAATTAAAAGTGCTCATTGTGGAACCTTCTTCAATCATCGTAGAAGGATTAATTAAAATATTGAATGGAACAGAGCTGTTCCATATTCTTCCTCCATTAACAGACGTCCAACATCTGCAAGAACGATTATCCGTATCTCATCCTGATATTTTGATTCTCAATCCCACTTTATTGTTTCCAACCAAATGCATTTCTTTATTCTCTTTTTTTAATGATAATCCTAAAATTGCGATTATTGCCTTAATTTATCAATATGTGGAAGCCAAAGTCCTCAGTGCTTATCACGGAGTTATAGATATCAGAGAAAATTCCGGGCAAATTGCCACAATTTTATTGGAAGCTCAAACAGTTTTGCGAGAGGCAGTTCCGTCATCGGAGAGCTATGAATTAAGTGATCGTGAAACCGAAGTCTTGATATGTTTGGCGCAAGGCCTAATCAGTAAAGAAATTGCAGACAAGTTGAATATCTCTGTGCACACTGTTAATTCTCATCGAAAAAATATTACCCGAAAAACAGGAATTAAATCAGTTGCTGGATTGGTTGTGTATGCGATGTTGCATAATCTTACAGACAAGTAATGCCTTTGAAGTTTGCTTCGTCATGTTGCAAAAAAAAATCTTACTTTTGCAAATTGCAAAACTAACAACGATTGATATAATGATTCATTTTCAAAATCCCGTGTTTTTATTTGGTTTATTGGCTATTATTGTTCCAATATTAATCCATCTTTTTAATTTTCGTCGCTATCGCACGGTATATTTCTCTAATGTAAAATTACTTCGCGATATTCAACAAAAAACAAAGAGAGAATCTCGGCTCCAGCATTTAATTGTATTAATGTTGCGAATTTTGGGAATTTCAGCACTCGTTTTTGCTTTTGCCCAACCATATATTCCTCGTAATGAAGAAAATAAGAAAAATGGAAACTTGGTTGCCATATATGTGGATAATTCCTTTTCGATGGAAGCAGCTTCTCGTGAAGGAAATCTCTTTCAAGATGCACTTAATGCGGCAAAAAATGTTGTGAATGCTTTCTCCTTTTCTGATGATTACATTCTGATTACCAACGACTTTTTGGGAAAGTATTCCCGTATTATGAATCGTGATGAAATTCTTTCTGCAATTAACGAAATTGAAATTTCTCCCCGAAGTAAATCTTTGAATGAAATCATTCAATTGGAAGAGCATCTACAATCCTCTTCAAGAAAAGAACAAGTGCTGAGTTATTATCTTTCCGATTTCCAAAAAAGCAGATTTGAATTTGATCAAGTAAGTACGAATAAGAATCACCGCCTTTTTTTGATGCCTTTGCCTGCAGAAGATGTTAATAATGTATCTATTGACAGTTGTTGGTTTTTATCTCCTGTTTTTAAAGAAGGTCAACAAGCAGTATTGAATGTACGTGTACATAATTACGGTGCCCAGGATGTAATTAAGTTGCCCTTAAAATTGTATGTAAATAATGAACAGAAAGCCGTTGCTGCAATTGATGTGAAAGCGGAAAGTTATACGGATTATCAGTTGAGTTATACGCTCTCTTCTTCAGGAATCCAATGTGGAACGCTTCAAATTGAAGATGCACCAATCGTATTTGATGACCAATTCTATTTTACTTACGAAGTACTTCCCGCAACGCGAATTATTGCTATTCAAGAAAAGGAAAATCCTTATTTAAGGGCTCTTTATGGAAAAGATTCTCTGTTTATCTATGAAGAAATGAATGTAAATAGAATTAATTATGCACAATTTAAAAATGCAGAATTGATTGTATTGGACCAAATCAAAGAGATCTCCTCAGGACTCGCAGATGAACTGAAAAAATTTGTTGTGGCTGGCGGAAATTTGTTGGTATTTCCTTCCTTAGAGCAAGAGAAGGATTCTTGGAAAGCTTTTCTCGAAAATCAATTGTCGTGCAATTCTTATGGGGAGCTAATTAATGGGGAAGTGAAAGTGGGTAGAATAAATACAGAAAGTGTTTATTTTAAAGGCGCTATCGAACGGCAAGAGTATCAATTGGAGATGCCGTTACTATTAAGATTTTATGGATTATCATCGCCCTTAGTGCCAACAAGCGAAACTATTATGGAATTGGAAAATAAAATGCCGATGTTGGTTGTTTCTCAAGTGGAAAAAGGACAACTATTTTTGTCTGCAGTTGCATTAAATGATGAATTTGGAAATGCTCATAAAAATGCGCTATTCTTTGTTCCGTTGCATAATATTGGAATTAAAAGTCAGCGACAAACGCAATTATATGGAGTTATCGGGAAAGATGAATTTCAGACTATTCATAAAAAAAGTGAATCGGCGGAAGATGTTTTTGTGATGAAATTGCGTGATGATGGGACAGAGTTTATTCCCGAACAACGCAGAATAGGAAATGAAACCATGATCTATTTTCATTCTCAAATTGATAAAGCCGGTTTTTATGATGTGGAACAGGGTGGGGTAGTTCTGGCTACTTTTGCTTTTAATTTCGATCGCGCAGAATCAGATTTACATTACTATTCAAGGAATGAATTGGAAGAAATTTCCGATAAAGACGAAGCGCAAATGCAAGTTTTGACGGTGGATGGAAAAGACCTGTCACGCCGTATTGCTTCAGAATTAAATGGAATTAACTTATGGCGCTGGTTTGTGGGCTTTGCTTTGCTGGCGTTCTTGGCTGAAATATTAGTGCTTCGTTTATGGGGACGTGCCCGTTATTCTAAAAACTAATTGGATTGAGCATATAGAACTAATCGCCACAAATTGCCGTTAATATCTGTGTATTCGTACTCTAAATCTGTTTTGGATAATTTTTTGATTTTAGCAATATAACTATAAGAAACATCCAACAAGATAAAATTGATTTTCAGCTCTTTTTCATTGTTCTGAAATTGCCATGAACCGGTGTAAGATTCACGTAATGTCCCATTGTGATAGGTCGTAACTACCAAAGGTCCATATGCATGAAATGTATAATAGGTGCCAATTTGATTGGCATACCATTCAGGAGTTGTCGTTTGTTCTCCGTTGCGATATACTTTTTGAAGAGACCATGTGGTAATAAGGCGTTTTTCGGGAGTGTAAAAACTGAGAAAAGGGCCATCTTCATACCGACAAGATGTAAATAATAGTAACGCACTGAAAATTAATAAAATACTCTTTTTTGTTTTCATATACATTTTGTCAATATTACATTTTTTCAGGAAGATCAATACCTAAAAGTGCCATTCCGTTTCGAAGAACAATGGCAATAAAATGTGAAATTTGTAATCGAAATGTTTTCAGTTCTAATGAGGTTTCTTTAAAAATAGGGGTTTCTTGATAAAATCGATTAAACGCCTTCGCTAAATCAAACATATAATTGGCTATCATTGCCGGACTATATGATGCTCCGGCATTTTCTATAATTTGCGGAAAATCGTAAAGTAATTTAATCAACTCTTTTTCCATTTCGGGAATCGTGAGTTCTGTTGGGGTAGCGGCTGTTATTGAAACTCCTTCCGTATCCGCTTTTCTCAATAAAGAGCGAATTCTGGCGTAGGTATATTGTATAAACGGAGCGGTATTGCCATTTAAGTCAATAGACTCTTCTGGATTGAATAACATGTTCTTTTTGGGATCTACTTTGAGAATGAAATATTTTAATGCGCCCAATCCAATCATTCGATATAATCTTTCGGCTTCTCCATCGGAGAAATCAGTCTTTCCCAATTCTTGACTATTGCGACGTGCTGCAACAATCATATCTTCCATCAGATTATCCGCATCCACGACTGTTCCTTCTCTTGATTTCATTTTTCCCGAGGGCAATTCAACCATTCCGTATGAAAGATGATGAATGTGATTGCCAAATGATTTCTTTAACTTTTTTGATAAAATTATTTTTAATACATCAAAATGATAATTCTGTTCATTTCCTACAACATAAATCATCTTTTCGGGATGAAATTCATCAAATCGGAGAGACGCAGTGCCTAAATCTTGTGTCATATATACCGAAGTGCCGTCCTGACGAAGTAATAACTTTTCATCCATTCCTTCATCATTTAGGTTGACCCAAACAGATCCGTCGTCTTTTCGATAAAAGGCTCCTTGATTTAAACCTTCTTCAACCAATTGTTTGCCCAATAAATAAGTCTCAGATTCATAATAAGTTTTGTCAAAATGAATTCCCAATTCTTGGTAGGTGATTTCAAAACCCTGATATACCCATTCATTCATTTTTTTCCATAACGAGATAATGTCGCTGTCTCCTTCTTCCCAACGTCTGAGCATCTCTTGGGCTTCAAGCAAGATGGGGGCTTTTTTGCCGGCTTCTTCTTCCGAAACTCCTTGCTCAATCAATATTTTAATCTGTTTTTTATATTCTTGATCAAAGATAACGTAATATTTCCCTACCAAATGATCTCCTTTTAAATTACTGGTTTCCGGAGTCTCACCGTTTCCGAATTTTTTCCATGCAAGCATAGATTTGCAAATATGAATCCCCCGGTCATTGACTAAATTTACACAAATGGTTTGTTCGCCGCAGGCCTTTAATATTCGGGAAATGGAACTACCGAGCAGGTTGTTGCGAATGTGACCAAGATGTAAGGGTTTATTGGTGTTCGGAGATGAATATTCAATAAGTATTGGCCCCCCATTCTTTTGCGGCCAATATCCAAATTGATCATTCTTCCAATTTTTATTTAGAAATTGAAGCCATTGTAAATCTGCAAATGATAGATTAATAAATCCTTTAATGACTTGATAGTTGCAACCTAATTTGGATGAAAGAGATTCTCCGATTTCTGTTGCTGCAGCATCAGGAGCTTTTTTTGCTATTTTTAAAAAAGGAAAAATAACCACCGTGAAGTCCCCTTGTATATCTCTTCTCGTTCGTTGAATATAACTTTTATCAATCGAAATATCTTCGTTATATAGTTCTTTGATACTTTCTTGTAAGGCAGTTGAAATTATTGTTTCCATAGTTTATTTTCCGAATAATCATTTTGTTTGCAAAAGTACATCATTTTTTTTATTTTTTTATATATAAATTAAAATATTGAATTTCAATAATATAAGTTTTTATTTCTAATGTAGTTAGAAATATTGATAATGCTTTTCGACTATTTTTTTATTTTTGCACTATTAAAAAAAGTTTTTAATAAATTTTTAATGGCTGATTCAATTCATTGTTCACGGAGAAAATGTAATTTATGTATCCTATACTGGTAAAGAAAAACATAGCGGAGAGTACTTATTTAATGAAGGTTTATGCCCCACGTATTGCTAAATCTGCTTTACCGGGGCATTTTTTAATTATAAAGATGCACCAGGAGTCTGAACGAATTCCTTTAACCATTGCAGATACGGATCCCATAAAAGGGACTGTTACGATTGTGGTTAAAGCAATTGGGCGTTCAACAATAGAAATGGGGACATATCAAGAGGGAGATTCTTTTGCTGATGTAGTAGGTCCTTTGGGCAACGAAGCAACGTTTATACAATGGTCTGCATCGGAAATTCATCAGAAAAGGATTTTGTTTATCGCAGGTGGGGTAGGTATCGCTCCGGTATATCCGCAGGCTAAATGGTTGTATCATGCCGGGGCTTCAGTTGATGTGATTATTGGGGCTCGCACCAAGTCGATGCTCTTTTTTCAGGATGAGTTGAAAGAAGTGTGTGATAATTTGTATGTTACTACGGATGATAATTCTTGCAAAACTTCAGGATTAGTTACCGATATGCTTGTTCGGCTTCTTGAAGAGAAGAAATTTTATGACGAAATTATTACAATTGGGCCACTGATTATGATGAAGCTTGTGACGGAAGTGGCACGGAAATATGGAATCAAATGTACTGTTAGCCTAAACTCAATGATGGTAGACGGAACGGGAATGTGTGGGGCATGTAGGGTTACCGTAGGAGGTAAAACCCGTTTTACTTGTGTGAATGGTCCGGAATTCGACGGAAGTCTGATTGATTTTGACGAAGCGATGAAACGCCAGGCAATGTACAGTACCGTTGAAGGGAAGAAACAAATAGAGGCTTCGGAGAAACAAGAAAATCACCAATGTCATATCGGAGGTATTGTGGAAGATAAGCCCGATAAGAAAAGAGCAGTGCCACTTCGGGAACGTTGCGTTGAAGAGCGAATTACCAATTTTGAAGAGGTCTGTTTCGGATATAATGCGGAAGAAGCTATCCTAGAAGCTCAGCGTTGCCTCCAATGTAAAAAACCTTTGTGTATCGAAGGTTGTCCGGTAGCGATAAAAATTCCTGCTTTTATTGCTTCTGTTGCAGCGGGAAATTTTAAAGAGGCTGCTCAAATAATCAATGAAGACTCTGCCCTTCCGGCTGTCTGTGGACGTGTATGCCCCCAGGAAATTCAATGTGAAGGATTGTGTATTCTCGGGAAAAAACATGATCCTATTGCTATTGGAAAGTTGGAACGCTTTGTTGGAGATTGGTC
>CAZWCI010000003.1:20230-31864 GCA_964632815.1 uncultured Lentimicrobiaceae bacterium
AAAAACATGATCCTATTGCTATTGGAAAGTTGGAACGCTTTGTTGGAGATTGGTCTCGTGAAAATGAGCTCTCTTTTGATGCTGCGAAAACTAAAAATAATCAAAAAGTGGCTATTGTCGGTAGCGGACCAGCCGGTATTACGTGCGCCAAAGAATTGCTTCTTTTGGGGTATGAGGTGACTATTTTTGAGGCACTCCATGAATACGGTGGTGTATTGGTCTACGGAATTCCTTCTTTCAGATTACCTAAACCTGTCGTGAAATATGAAGTAGCACAGTTGCTGAAATTGGGAGCCCATTTTGAGAAAAATGTGGTAGTCGGAAAAACGATCTCTATTGATCAATTGATAAATGAAGAAGGATATAAAGCGGTATTTCTTGGGACAGGAGCAGGACTGCCCAAATTTATGAATATCCCGGGGGAAAATCTGAATGGGGTGGTCTCTGCCAACGAATTTTTAACAAGGAACAATCTTTTATTTGCTTATAAAAAGAACTATAGAACACCTAATTATGTAGGGAAGAAGGTCGTAGTTGTCGGAGGAGGAAATGTAGCTATGGATGCCGCTCGTACAGCATTGCGACTTGGTGCTCAAGTCGAGATCGTTTATCGTCGTTCCGTAGATGAACTTCCTGCCAGAAAAGAAGAAGTGCATCATGCACAAGAAGAGGGAATTACTTTTAATTTATTATGTAATCCTATCGAAATTTTCGGTGATGAAGAGGGATGGGTAAAAGCCATGACTTGTATCCGAATGACCCTCGGCGAACCGGATAGCACCGGAAGAAGAAAACCGGTAGAACTTCCTGATTCACAGTTTACCATGGAAACAGATATGATTATTATGGCAATCGGGACTTCCCCAAATCCGTTAATAGCCAATACGACTCCGGGTCTTGAATTGAATAAATGGAATTGTATTGTGGCTGATGAAGAAACCGGACAAACCACTCGGCCGGGTGTGTTTGCAGGTGGAGATGCCGTGAGTGGTGCCGCAACCGTGATTTTGGCTATGGGAGCAGGAAAGAAAGCGGCCAATGCCATTGATCGCTTTATCAGACAACAGAACCAATGATCATAAATGAATTCGTTTTATTATATCTCAAATGGTTTTTTGTCTTGAACAATTTTGTATTTTTGCCATTTAATTAAGAAAAATAATTTATGGATAGTTCCGCTTCAAATAACGATTTTGTTAATTTGTTTGTGCCTTGTGAGATGGATATGTTTAATCCGTCTATCGCTTTTAGTGTAATCCGTGTTTTGGAAAAAGTAGGATGTAAAGTCCTCTATTTTCCTGCACAGACGTGCTGTGGAAGAAGGTTTTATTTGCAAGGAGATTTAGAATCTGCAAGAGAATTGGGAAATAAAATGATGAAAGATCTGGATGCCAATTATCCAATTGTGATGCCTACCACTGCTTGTGTTGGATATATCCGCAATAATTATCCGAAACTTTTTGAAAATACTGGCGTTCCTGCTGAAATTAAACAATTTACCCAAAATATTTTTGAATTGTGCCACTTTCTTGTTTCCGTAAAGGGAATAACAACTCTGAATAACTCTTATAACCAAAGAGTTTTCTATTTTAAATCTTGCTCAGCCCGAAATATTTATCGTTTGGGAAATGAACCCGAAATACTCCTCCGAAATACACGAGGACTTGACCTCCTGACAGACCCCTCGCTTGATATTTGTTGTTCTGCCAACGGACAGTTTTCTGTTGAAAATCCCGAGGCTTCAGACGCAATGCTTCAACAAATAGTGGATAGAATTTATTCGATGGGAGCTCAATCAGTAACCTCTACAGATATTCATTGTCTACAACATATTGATGCTTATATTCAAGCTCATAACGTAGGACTTGAGGTTATTCATATTGCTGATATATTAAATGCTTCCGAATAAGATGTACTTATTCGCCGAATTTTACGTTATGATAGTTATGCTGATTTTGTAAACTCAATCGAAGAGATGACTTTAATTACTGAATATTCCGGATGGTTTTTTATTTTTTGTTTGTTGCTGGGTGCCATATATGCTTTTGCCCTGTATTATAAAAATAAAAATATTGAATTTTCCCCAAAAATGCAGCTCTTTTTGGCAATTCTCAGAGGAATAGTTATTTCTTTGATTGCTTTTCTATTGCTTGCACCTATGCTGAAATTGGCCCTGAAACACAAAGAAAAACCTCTGATTGTGTTTGCTGTGGATAATTCAGCTTCTTTGGTCTGCGGCAAAGATTCCGCTTTTTATCGAAATGATTTTTCTAAAGAGGTAAACAGATTGATTGAATCTTTTGGAAGCGATTACGAAATTAAACCATACCTTATTGGTGAAAAAGTTGTCTCCTTAAATCCCAAAGATCAAGTAGTACTTAATTTTAAAGATAAGAATACTAATTTGTCGGAAATTTTTGATAATGTTGCGGATTATTTCGCAAATCAAAATGTGGGTGCAGTGATTTTGCTGTCAGACGGGATTTTCAATGCAGGTTCAAATCCCTTCTACAAAACTGCCCAACTGAAATGTCCGATTTATACGGTTGGATTAGGAAATACGCAGTTGCAAACAGATCTTCTTATCTCATCCGTAAATCACAACAGACAAGTCTATAAAGGAAATTATTTTCCGGTTGAAGTAAATGTGTTGGCTACGAAATTAGCAGGCAAATCAGCCCGTTTAACTGTGGTTGATGATGAAAATAATGAATTGTTTAAGAAAGATATTTCGATTAGCGGAATGAACTATTTTGAAACCGTTAAGTTTTCAATTCAAGCCGGCGAGAAAGGAGTTTATCGATATCAGGTACATCTGACGGAATTGGATGGTGAAATTACATATAAAAACAATCACTTCTCTTTCTTTGTGGAAGTGGTGGAATCTAAAGAGAAAATAGCCATTATTTATCATGCGCCTCATCCCGATGTCAGTGCCATGAAACAAGCATTGGAAATGACGGATAATTATGAAGTGGAAACCTTTTCTGCCGAAGAGTTTAAAGCTGATCCCGAAGCATATACATTAATTATCCTTCATCAACTTCCTTCAGTGCGTTATAGTATGGTGACTTTACTGTCTAAAATTCAACAAAAAGGAATTTCAACTCTCTTTGTACTGGGAAATCAAACAAATTTAGCTGCATTTAACGGGCTTAATACAGGATTGTCAATTTCTCAAAATAAACAACTCTTTAATGATGCTTTTCCTGCTCTGAATTCGAATTTTACTCTATTTACATTCCCGGAAGAGGCAAGACAAATAGTTCCTTTTTATCCTCCTCTTCATACTTTTTTTGGAGATTATAAATTGTCGGGTTCCGCCAATGTTTTTATGTATCAAAAGATTAATAATGTTGATACCGATTATCCGCTTATCGTTTTCAATCAAACCGCAGGAAGTAAAATAGGAGTTATTGCCGGTGACGGATTATGGCAATGGAGAATGTATAATTTTATTCAAACTGAAAATCATGATGCCTTCAATGAATTAATGAACAAAATAGCTCTATATCTTTCTGTTAAAGCTGATAAGAGTTTTTTTAGAATATATTCTAAACCATGGTTTGATGAAAATGAAGCTCTTGAATTCAGTGCCGAATTGTATGATGAAAGTTACGAACTTATTTCTGATCCTGAAGTGAAAATGGTGATGACGGACGAAAAGGGAAACCAATATTCTTCTCTCTTTTCTAAAAAAAATAATGCCTATTATTTGAAGATGACCGATTTTCCTCCCGGAACATATAAATGGGTGGCCTCCACTGCTTATGGAAATAAGCAATATTCCAAATCAGGGTCATTTATGGTTCGTCCCGTAGAAGCCGAAACTCAAAATCTTGTGGCCGATCATGCATTATTAAAAAGTATGGCACAAAATTCAGACGGCCTTTTTTATGAAGTTGCAGATATGCAGAATTTAATTAAGGATATTGGAAATAATGACAATATTAAAACAATTGCTTCTTACTCCCAAAATTATAATCTCTTATTGAACTCATGGCTCTATTTTGTTGTTTTGATTCTGCTTATGGGCGTTGAATGGTTCCTTAGAAAGTGGGTAGGCGGTTATTAATCAATTGATTTATAATGAAAAAAATAATAGTAACACTCTTTTTTTTGACGGGAATTATAATTACCACCTCCTTCGGGCAACAAATTGCATTGCTCAAATATCGGGGCGGCGGCGATTGGTATGCCAATCCGACTTCCCTTCCCAACTTGATTGCTTTTTGTAATAAGAATTTGAATATGTCTCTTAACCCGATTCCGGCAACTGTTGAGGTCGGCAGCAGCGATATTTTTCGTTATCCGCTTCTACATCTTACCGGACATGGCAATGTCGTTTTTTCCGAAGAAGAAGCCGCAAATCTCCGTGCCTATCTGTTGGCCGGAGGATTCCTCCATATCGACGATAATTACGGGTTGGATAAATTTATCCGTTCCCAAATGAAATTGGTTTTTCCGGAACTCGATTTTGTGGAATTACCATATAATCACCCAATTTATAATCAACAATATAAGTTCCCCGCTGGGCCCCCGAAAATTCATGAACATGATATGAAACATCCTCAAGGCTTCGGATTGATTTGGGAAGGACGTCTTGTTTGTTTCTATACTTATGAAACTGACCTTGGCGATGGTTGGGAAGACCCCGAAGTTCATAAAGATTCTGAACAGATAAGATTGAAGGCACTCCAAATGGGTGCCAATATAGTCAAATTTGCTTTTACCGAATAATTAATGTTAAAACTGATACTATGAAAAAATTGAAATCATTATCCCTGCTGTTTATCCTTATTTCGCTAATCTCCTCCGGGATTTTTGCGCAACAACCTGTGACGGTTAAAGGGATGATATTGAATAATGTGGATTTTAAAAATGTGAAACTGGATCTGGCATACGGCAAAAATGTACCTCAGTTTGGAGTAGCAGAGGTTGCTGCCGACGGCTCTTTTATTCTGTCTGCTAAAATCCCCCAACACGATATTTATCGATTGGTATTTAATGATAATAATGCTGTTTTGATAGCACTTGCCCCCCAGGAAAAAGTCGAAATTACATTGGACGCAAATAATCTTCAACAGATTCCTGCTGTAAAAGGCTCTCCTTCGATGACTTTTGTGAAACAGGTTATTGATGTGGTGATGGACAAAAATTTATACCTGGACAGTGTGAATAAAGCATTGCAAAACGACCCTTCTCAAAAGTATTTTAACTCCTTTATTCAAAAATTTAATCTGTATAATCAGACAAATCAAGATGTGGATCGTTATCTGAAAAACGTATATCAAACCGCTTCGGAATTATACGAAATTGTAAAATCAAATAAAGATGACAAAGGAGAAATCCCCACTAAAACAATGGATAAGTTTTTGGAAGTATCCATCGAGAAATTGAAAATTATTAAGGAAAATTATTTCCCGTTCGCTAACTATTTGAATAATGTGGATGCACATTATGATTTTACTTCTGATAGAGCTCCAGGTAATAAAGAGTTGTTTGGAAAATTAGATAGATATATTGATAACTTGGGCTCACGTTATTTCTTGGCTCAGATGGACTTAACACCCCTTAATAAGATGGCAACTCAAATGGTTGATGTTTATGATTCCTTGACATTGAATAAATCAATCGAGAATAAAAAGGTAAAAAAGAATTTTTGTAATGATTTATTGAATGCATTGAGTCAATATCTTCCAAATCCAAATAATTATGCCCAATATGAAGAAAAGGCCGAAACTTCAAATCTGCTTGCTAAAGAAATTATGTCGGAAAGTCAAAAAGTAGTTTCTGCTATTGTAAAAGAGTTTCAAGAGTTGTATAATGAAGGAGATAAGTTTCGCAATGACCAGATTATGAAACTTATGCAGCAGAATAAAAGTGATATTGCTGTGTTGATGTTTTTGGATAATTATGTGGGACGTGACCGGAATCCTGTCTTATATGATGAAGTTGTAAAAGCATTGGCTGTTAAATATCCTGAAAATCCATTGGTAATGCAAAAAATGAAAGAAATCGAAGCTGCTACAGGTCCGCTTGCCATTGGAAGTGTCGCTCCCGATATGGAGTATGATAACCCTGAAGGGAAAAAGATGAAGTTGTCAGATTTGAGAGGGAAAGTGGTGCTTATAGACTTCTGGGCTTCGTGGTGCCGCCCCTGCCGTAATGAAAATCCCAATGTCGTAAAATTATATCAAAAGTATCAAGCTAAAGGTTTTGATATATACAGCGTATCCTTGGATCGTGACAAAACCAGTTGGATAAATGCCATAAAAAGCGATAATCTTACATGGGAAAATCATGTCAGTGACCTTAAATATTGGTCATCCGCAGGTGCAAAACAATACAATGTTTCCTCTATTCCCAGTACTTTTTTGCTTGACAGAGAAGGTAGAATTATTGCGAAAAATCTTCGCGGTGCAGCTCTGGAGCAAAAATTACAAGAAATTTTAGGCGAATAAAACTGTTGTCTGTGAAAGATCTTTTAAATCAACCCCTGAAACCTCTGAATACTTTTCGAATTGACGGTATTACACGTCGATTAATCGAAATTGATTCTGTGGAAGAAATTGATTATCTGTTTCATAATCATATTTTTGATGATAAATTTATGATCTTGGGCGGGGGAAGTAATCTGCTGTTTTGTAATGATTTCGATGGGACGATTATTCGCCTGAATCTGAAAGGAATTCAAGTGGTTGAAGAGACAGAGGATTTTGTCATTATTAAAGTCGCTGCAGGAGAGATTTGGGATGATTTTGTGTCCTATTGCCTAAGTCATGCCTACTATGGAGTGGAAAATTTGATTGGAATTCCCGGCCGGGTGGGAAGTGCTCCCGTTCAAAATATCGGGGCATACGGAGTTGAGGCTAAAGATGTATTCTATCAAGTCGAAGGGCTCTTTATTGCCGATAAGTCACCCTTTTGTTTCTCTGCGGAAGCGTGTGATTTCGGATACCGTAATTCGGTGTTTAAAAATAGATTGAGAAATCAATGTTTGATTACTTCGGCGTGTTTTAAATTATCTAAAAAAGAGTCTTATAATTTAACTTATTCTGCCCTTAATGAGGCGATTAAAAGGAAAGAAAGTCCTCTCACCGCTAGCCTTGTGGCAAATACTGTTCTCGAAATTAGAAATACAAAGTTACCAGATATTACAAAGATAGGTTGTGCCGGCAGCTTTTTTAAGAATCCTGTTTTGACTAAAACAGAATCCGAGCAACTATTGGCAAAAAATCCAAATCTTGTAACTTTTGATACGGAGAATGGAATGGTCAAATTTGCAGCCGCCCGCCTGATTGAATTATGCGGATGTAAAGAATGGAAATACGGAGATGTAGCCGTGTATCCGACACAATCTTTGGTGATTGTGAATTATGGAGATGCTACGGGTACTGAAGTGTACCAATTTTATCAACGGGTTACCGATGCCGTGAAGGAGAAATTTGGCATCCTTCTTGAGCCGGAAGTAAATATCGTTTTCTAATCTACGTTTTCTCAACCTCTTTCATGGAAAGACTGATCCGTTTTCGGGAAACTTCTACCGCAACCACCTTTACCATTACTTTCTGATTTAATTTTACCACTTCGTTCGGATCCGAAACATAACGATTGGCCAAATGGCTGATATGTACCAATCCATCCTGATGGACGCCGATATCCACAAAACAACCGAAATTGGTAATATTGGTTACAATGCCCGGAACGACCATACCTTCTCTTAAATCGGCAATACTATTGATATTTTTATCAAATTCAAAAAAGTCGAATTTTGCCCGTGGGTCACGACCGGGCTTCGCAAGTTCCTGCATGATATCCTGTAAAGTGGGTAAACCGACATTTCCGCTGATAAACTCCCGAAGATTAATGCTTTTTCGCAGTGCTTCGTTGTGAATAAGATCGGATACGCTGCATTTCATCGTCTTGGCCATCTTGTCCACAACATGATAACTCTCCGGATGAACGGCACTTGTATCTAAAGGATTGGCGGCTCCATGGATACGCAAAAAACCGGCAGCTTGTTCAAATGCTTTAGCTCCGAAGCGTGGGATTTTCTGTAAGCCATTCCGACTCTCAAAAGGACCGTTTTCATTTCTATAAGCCACAATTTTCTTTGCCAATGCCGGTCCGACTCCCGATACATACGAAAGCAACTCCTTGCTCGCCGTATTGATCTCCACGCCAACCGCATTAACACAACTCTCTACCGTTGCTTGTAAACTTGCCTGTAATTGATTCTGATTTACATCGTGTTGATATTGACCCACTCCGATAGATTTGGGATCTATTTTAACCAACTCTGCTAAGGGATCCATCAATCGTCGCCCAATCGAAACCGCCCCACGTACTGTTACATCGTAATCAGGAAATTCTTCCCGCGCCACATCGGATGCCGAATATATGGATGCTCCGCTCTCATTTACTACAATGGCCGTTACATCGCGCTCAAAGGGAATTTTGCGTACAAAGTTTTCGGTTTCCCGTCCGGCTGTTCCGTTTCCAATGGCAATGGCATCAACTTTGTATTGCAATACCAAGCGTTTCAGTTTGTCCGAAGCTTGTTTGTATTCGGAATGGGGTGGGTGGGGGTAAATGGTTTCGTTATACAATAATTTCCCCTGTTTGTCAAGAATGACTATCTTGCAGCCGGTTCTGAATCCGGGATCTATCGCTAAAATACACTTTTGTCCTAACGGTGGAGCCATCAACAATTGACGTAAATTAATTACAAAGACTTTGATGGCCTCCTGATCGGCTTTCTCCTTAAAAAAATTGCGAGTCTCCGTCTCCATTTGCGGCTTTAATAACCTTTTGTATGAATCGATTGCAGCGGTATGGACTTGCTCACTGCAACTGTTATTTCCCTTTACGAAATGATGCAACATGATATCAAGCGCTTTGGTTTCGTCCGGCTCGACGTTCAAACGTAAAAAACCCTCATCTTCTCCCCGAAACATAGCCAAAAGTCTGTGCGAAGGAGCTTTGTTGATCCGTTCTGTCGCGTTAAAATAGATTTCATATTTTTCTCCTTCGGCCTCTTTCTCTTTGACTACCTTTGAGGTAATGACTGCTTCGTTTTTGAAGAAATTACGCATCCTTTCGCGTATCCGAATCTCTTCACACATCCGCTCAGCCAAAATATCTCGCGCACCTGCTAACGCCTCTTCAACGTTGTTTACTCCTTTTTCTGTGTCTATATAGGCCGATGCAATGCGTTTAAGATCAATCTGTTCTTCGCGGGAAATGATATCGGCAAGCGGTTCCAGTCCCTTTTCAATGGCCATCGAAGCTCGTGTTTTCCTTTTTGGCCGATAGGGGAGATAGAGGTCTTCCAACTCATTCATCGTCATGACCGATTCAATCTGTTGTTCTAAATCCGGAGTTAATTTCCCTTGTTCATTTATGGAATCAAGAATCGCAGCACGACGTTTGTCCAACTCAACCCAACGGTCATGTAAAGTCTTTATGGAGGAAATCTGCACCTCGTCCAAACTGTCCGTTACCTCTTTCCTATATCGCGATATAAAGGGGATGGTGGCTCCCGAACTCAATAAATTAATGGTATTCTTGACTTGCTCTTCACGGAGATGTAATTCCTTCGCAATTAAGGCTGCATAATTTCTAATCGTCATGGTGTCTGTTTTAAAATGCAAAAATAGAGAAAAAAGATAATTTCTTCCATTTTTATACGAAATTGCACATTCTTTTCCCAATTTTTCTTTCTTTATTTCAATTTTGGGAAATCTGACAGAAAATAATGCTCTTTTTTTTCTTCTTTTATGTAGTAGAATTTGAACTTTTTATTTTGATTTTTTATAATTTAAAAAAAATAAGGAAATAGATGAAATTAATTAATTTAATACTATTTTAGCTTATTGATTTTCAGTATTTTTAAAAAAAAATGAGCCATGAAAAAAATAGCTGTTTTTTTGATTTTGATTATGGTGTTTTCCGCCTGCAAGAAAGAGGGCACTGGAACTATGAATTTTAAAATGCAATATACCGATACTCCGGATAAGGCAAAGTCTGATTATAAAAATGAAACCTATTACACCCAGTTTGGAGATTATATAACCTCCTTGACTCCTCATCGTTTTTTGGCTAAATTCGGCATGATGGCATTTCGTACAAACTATATGGACCCAAATATTAAACAGCACGTATTGATGTTTATCAATGGAGTTCTTCCTGATGATGACCCGTCCAAAATTGCCGACTTTTCGAATGATGCTGTTGTGAGCTATTCCCCGGAACTAGGTGGATTGATGGATGACCATTTCAGGTTTGTGGGAGAACAAATTGAATTGATATATTTCTTTTTTGATATCTGCAATTTTTATCAAGAAGTAAATATTCCCGTCGAATATGAAGGAGTTCCCTTGCAAATGTTCAATTATGTTTATGGAAATTACAACTGCCGACTTGATTCGATTATGCATAATAATGTCATGCATGTGGAGTATTTTCCTTTTATTGCGAGAATATTCAATACGGACAATGGATGGCCGAGTTTTTTTGTGTTTGGCAATTGTGATTCGACCTTTGTCTATAATACCGAAGGGAACGAAGTGCAGGGGAATTCACTCCACAATCCCTTCGGCGGCAGTACTGGTGCCCAAATTATCAGAAGCAATAACTTTCTTCCCATTATTTTGAACACTCCTTCAGAAAATGAAACCATCAACTTTATAGGGACCATGAGCTTCGATACGCACAACTTAATTCAAATTTATGCAGGTGAAGATAACATTCCTTACACAATTGACGATATCTTTATTTATGCCCCCAATTTCTGGGAAAGAATTCAAGTGAGTGTGAAAGTGCAATAAATCAAGGTACAATATAACGCTTTCTATTTCTTCTTTTCGGAAAATTTAATCATATTTTTTTAATAAGCATATAAAGTATCTCTTAATGAGTTTGTTAGAGAGATGTGGATTTTATCGTAAAAAATCTAAAAAACCGACAAAGAAAACCTGATTTTTCCTATATTTGTGACGTGAAATTTTTTTTATTGATGATTTAATAAATATAATTGCATGGAGACTTTTTACTTCCTTTTGGTAGTATTTATACTTTGTTTGGCAGTATTCGATTTGATGGTGGGAGTTAGCAATGATGCAGTCAATTTCATTAATTCTTCAGTAGGAAGTAAGGCAGCCCCTTTAAAAGTGATTTTGTTGGTTGCCGGCTTGGGAGTGGTCATTGGCGCTTCACTCAGCAACGGAATGATTGATATTGCCCGTAACGGGATCTTTAATCCCGATAAGTTTGTTTTTGCCGATGTGATGTATATTTTCGTGGCTGCCATGATTACCGATGTTTTTCTACTGGACTTTTTTAACACTCTTGGATTACCTACGTCCACCACAGTTTCCTTCGTCTTTGAACTCCTCGGTGCCTCTTTTGCTATTTCAATGTTGATGATTTTCAATGATCCTACCGATTCCCTACAGTTTGTGCAACTGCTGAATACGGAAAAAGCATTGGCTATTATCTCTGGTATCTTTCTCTCAGTTGCCATTGCATTTATTTGTGGTTCAATTATTCAATTTTTTGTAAGATTAATATTTACGTTTAATTTTAAAAAGAATTTGAAATATTTCGCCGCTGTATACGGGGGATTAGCTG
>CAZWCI010000003.1:31964-34093 GCA_964632815.1 uncultured Lentimicrobiaceae bacterium
TTTAATTTTAAAAAGAATTTGAAATATTTCGCCGCTGTATACGGGGGATTAGCTGTGACCGCAATTGTCTATTTTATGCTAATTAAAGGGTTGAGAAACAGTAGTTTCATATCCCCAAGTCAAATGACCGAAATTTCAAGATTAACGCCCATGATTTTGTTGGGAAGTTTTGTCTTTTTTACCATTTTGATGGAAATTCTCTATCTCTTGAAAGTGAATGTGTTAAAAGTGGTAGTTCTTTTCGGGACTTTTGCGCTGGCGTTGGCTTTTGCAAGTAATGACCTTGTGAATTTTATCGGTGTACCTTTAGCTGGTTTGGAATCTTACTTACATTATATCGCTTCCGGCGGAGGCAATCTCGCGAAAACACTTACGATGGAGACGCTTAATGGGCCCTCACAAACTCCCTTCTATTTTCTGCTTATTGCGGCTGTCATTATGCTTATTGCTTTGTTTACCTCAAAAAAAGCACATAATGTTGTGAAAACGGAACTTAATTTGGCCAAACAGGATGAGAGTGAAGATATATTCAATTCCTCTGTGTTGGGACGTAATCTCGTGAGAGGAGTGCACAAAATGAGCAAATCTGTTGATAACACGATTCCGGATAAAGTGAAATTATGGATTAGTAAACGCTTCGATAAATCTGATTTAACGCTTGAAGATGGAGCCTCTTTTGACCTTTTGCGTGCTTCTGTCAATTTGATTGTGGCAGGGCTTTTAATCGCGCTTGGAACTTCGCTCAAATTACCGCTATCTACGACTTATGTGACCTTTATTGTGGCAATGGGAACTTCGCTCTCCGACCGGGCGTGGGGTAGGGATAATGCCGTATATCGCATCAGCGGGGTGCTTAATGTGATTGGTGGATGGTTCATTACTGCCATTGCTGCGTTTATGCTTACTTTTGTTGTTGCGATTCTTATCTATTATGGTGGCCCATTTGCAATTATCCCCCTAATTGTATTGGTCGTTTTTATGCTGATTCGAAATCAAAAAATGTTTAAAAGAAGAGAAAAAAGACATGTTGAAAGAGATTCTGTCGTTAAATTGATGAAACATGGGAATGCAGATACGGCGCTTGAGCTCCTTCAAAACCATGTGCGCGAAGATATCGAAAAAACACTCCTGTTTGTGAAAGATAACTATCTCAAAACTATTCATGGTTTCTGTAAGGAGAATCTATCGACACTCCGCAATGTCCATGCCGATATTGTAGAAGAGAAAATTTTGGTCAAAAAAATGAAACGATTCGGAAGTGTCAGCGTTCGAAAATTGAGCGAAAATGCCGCTACTGATAAGGGAATGTACTACTTCCAATGCAACGACTTTATGAGTGAGTTGGTATATTCGCTCCACAGAATCGTAATGCCCGCCAAAGACCATCTCGACCACAATTTTAAACCCTTTAACTACATACAGGTTACGAAAATTACAGATTTTGCCGACAAATTGGCAAATTATATTACGTTGTGCGATAACTATATCCGCGACAATGAGGCCTCCACTATTGACGAAATTGCCGAAACAGGTCGCTACCTTACCGGTGAATTAACGGAACTCAAACGCGCCCAAATTCGTTTCCTGAAAGAAGAAGGCGACAGCACCAAAGCCACCGAGATATACCTCAATATGATTCACGAATCCCAAAACATCATCTCCTTTACCGCCAATTTGAGCAAAGTGAGCCGTAAGTTTTTTGCAGATTTGTAATCCGTTAGTGCGCTATTAATTATTTTTATAGATTCACATTTTATTATTTATTAGGGCGTGTCGGCTTCGCCGCCGGCGTCCGGCTCCAAGTCCGCAGCCGGTAGTCGTGTGCCCGCAAAGCCACAAAAAGAGCTTCCTCCGGTCGCTTTTTTGTGGCAGCGGACACATCGCCTCCCGTCTTTGCGGGCTTTCCACCTACCGCCTCACGCTCGGGAACGGCAAAAACCTTGCGTCTTAGCACCTTTGCGGTGAATTCTTCACAACGTTTCATCAATGTTCATACCACCACAAATAAATCCACCACGAAAAATAAAAAAATAAAACTATTTGTATTTGTTAAAATAAACACTATTTTTGTAGGTGGGTCTGTCTAACAAGTTTTAGGCAGACTTTTTTTTTGTGTAAAAAAATAAGGC
>CAZWCI010000004.1:0-13869 GCA_964632815.1 uncultured Lentimicrobiaceae bacterium
ACCTACAAAATTAAGGGTTATAGAAGTTTTTACCAACTATTTTGTCCATTAACCCCGATTGTAAGAAACTGTTTTGGGAAGATAAGAACGCAAATGAAAAGAGATATAATAGCTGTAAAAGTGCTTGAAATTACGAAAAGAACCATAGTGAAATAAAATCATAATCGTTATAATTTCACTATGAGACATCAGCGGTTTCCTTTTTTGATTTTTTCCTAATGAATTCTTATCAAGAACAGCATAAAATTCTTTGCAAAAATCATCTGCCAAATAAAAAATTTCCGTAATTTTGTCGTAGGTTATATTCATGGGATTTTATTTAATTTGTTGGTTATCAGCTACAAAGATAATAAATCCCATTGAATTAACCTAATAGTTTAACTCTTTTTAACTATTTATTTTGTTGATATACAGAAGTTTATAAATCGAACTCAGGTATATAATATTTTTTATTAGGGCGTGTCGGCTACGCCGCCGGTCTCCGGTTACAAATTCATAAAAAAATCTACAAAAAAAGAGCGGATATTCAAAAGAATACCCGCTCCGTTGCTGAACAACCATTATGATTAAATCATCATTTTGATGTCTTCGTCTACGGTAGAAATAGTTCCGATTCCAAAGGTATCAACCAGCACTTTGAGGATGCCCGGAGAAACGAATCCCGGCAAAGTGGGTCCTAAGTGAATATTCTTCACGCCGAGGCTCAACAAAGCTAACAACACCAACACTGCTTTTTGCTCGTACCATGCAATATTGAATACAATCGGCAATTTGTTGATATCGTCCAATCCGAACACTTCTTTGAGTTTCAAGGCAATCACGGCCAAAGAATAGCTATCATTGCATTGACCGGCGTCGAGCACTCTCGGGATTCCGCCAATATCACCCAAAGGAAGTTTATTGTAACGATATTTAGCACAACCGGCCGTAAGAATGATGGTGTCTTTCGGGAGTTTTTCTGCAAATTCGGTATAATACTCTCTGCTCTTCATTCTTCCGTCGCAACCAGCCATCACAACGAATTTCTTAATTGCTCCGGATTTAACGGCTTCCACCACTTTATCGGCAAGAGCAATTACTTGATGATGTGCGAATCCGCCGACAATATGACCTGTTTCTATCTGTTCGGGCGCTTTGCACGTTTTGGCAAGAGCAATAATTTTTGAGAAATCTTTCGGTTTTCCGTTAATGCGTTCAGGGATATGAGGAAATCCGTTGAAACCAACGGTTCCGGTAGTCCATACCCTATTTTGATAGGTATTATTGCTTCGCGGCGGAACCAAACAGTTGGTCGTAAATAAGATCGGGCCGTTGAATGTTTCAAAATCTTTTAACTGATTGTGCCATGCACTTCCATAATTTCCTGCGAGATTGGAATATTTTTTAAAATAGGGATAGTAGTGTGCCGGTAACATTTCAGAGTGGGTATACACATCCACTCCTTCGGGTTCCGCTTGCGCCAATAATTCATCTAAATCTTTCAAATCATGTCCTGAAATCAAAATCGCCGGACGGCTACGAACGCCTATATCAACTTGGGTAATTTGAGGATTTCCATAAGTTGTAGTATTTGCTTTATCCAATAAAGCCATCGTTTGTACACCGAATTTACCGCATTCCATTACCAATCCGAGAAGTTCATCGGCAGATTGCTCCGGATTGAGCGTGCTGGCGAGTCCTTTTTGCATGAAAGCATAAATTTCGGGATCTTTATAGTTCAGATTCCATGCATGTTCTGCATAAGCGGCAATTCCTTTAAGGCCCAACACCAAAAGCTGACGAAGGGCGCGAATATCCTCATTGGGGGTTGATAAAATACCAACTTCAACTGCTTTTTTCTCTAATTCTGCTTCAGAAGAAGCGGTCCATGTGAGTGCATCATTTTTCAGGAAAGAACATGGGGTATGATCTTCCACAGCAATTTTGATTAACTTATCTCTTAATGCCAATCCTTTGTAAATTTCTTCGATAAATCTAGGTTTATCGAAATTAGCATTGGTAATGGTCATAAAAAGACCATTCAATATGTAAAAATCTACTTCTTCTAGGTTTTTGCCTTTTGCACGAAGACACTGATTTACTTTTGAAATTGCCTTCATCGTGTAAATAAACAAATCCTGAAGATTGGCAACATCAGAAGTTTTACCACAAACACCTACAACGGTACAACCGGTATTTTTTGCGGTCTCTTGACATTGGGAACAAAACATTGTACTCATAATTTTCTTTTTTAATGGTTTAATACTTTCATAATTTAAAACAAAAGTAAGCTTTTATTTACATACATTTTGTCTCATTTGAAACAATTTCAAAAAAAAGATTAAATTTGCAGCGAATAAAAAAGAAGACATTCTTAAATTTATGGACGTAGAAAAATATCTTATAGGCACTCCTTTATTTGCAGGAATCAGCATTGAAGATATCCAAGCTCTGCTCAAAGAGACGCGTTATCAAACTAAAAAATACCGGAATCAAGAAACGTTTATATTTCAAAATTCTCCATGCACGTATCTCTATTTTCTATATCAAGGTCATGCAACAGCAGGCCGGATGAATTTGGCGGGCAAATATTTATTGGTTGAGGAGATGTACGCCCCGAAAGTCATTGCCCCTGCATTTCTTTTCAACAAAGAGAACCGATATCCGGTAACCGTCAATGCCACCAAGACATGTAGCGTATTAATCATTCCCGGACAAGATTTTCTCCGGTTACTCCAAAAAAACAGACAACTTCTGTTCAACTTTCTCAACATTATTTCCAATCAGGTGATCTATTTATCTCAAAAAGTAAAACTATCGAATATCTCCATCAAGGGAAAGATCGCCAATTTTATCCTATCTAATTGTGAGGAGGGGGAAAGCGTATTCACTTCGGGATACACGCAGCAAAAGTTGGCAGACTTATTCGGGGTTGCCCGGACATCTGTGGCACGATGTTTTTCGGAGATGGAATCTGCCGGAATTATTTCAGTAAAGAATAAAACAATAACGATATACAACAAACAACAACTCAAAGATTTAGTTGAATAACAATATTAACCACCTCAATCCTCATTATCATGAAAAAAGAAAATCGAATTTTAAAAGAGATCAACAATTGGTTTTTTATCTGCATCGGCTTGGCCATATTTGCATTTGGCTGGACGGCTTTTCTTATTCCTCATAACATGACCGGCGGTGGAGTAAGCGGGATTGCTGCAGTAATTTATTTTGCTACCGGTTTCATTCCTGTCGGCATGAGTACTTTGGTTTTGAATTTAATATTGGCCGGGATTGCGTGGCGAGTCTTGGGGAAGAAATTTGTCATCAATAGTATTATTTGCACCGTGATTCTATCATTCTTTTTGAATGTAGGGCAACTTATCTTCACACAACCTCTGGTGGATGATGTTTTCATGTGTGCCTTAATCGGTGCGGGACTAGCAGGATTTGGGGTTGGATTGGCTCTCAATTACGGAGGAAATACCGGAGGTACAGATATTATCGTATTGATGATTAACAAATACCGCAATGCTTCCTACGGACGAGTAACCCTATATCTGAACATCGGGATTGTACTTTCCTCTTATCTGTCTGTAGGTTCCATTGAAAAATTAGTATATAGTATTGTAGTCATGTTTGCCTACACCTTTATTTCCGACATTATTATAGATGGGTTCAAACAGACCTTTCAATTTTTGGTATTTTCTTCAAAAAATAAAGAGATTGCAGAAAAGATCAACTCAGAAATTCATCGCGGGGCTACCTTTATAAAGGGATACGGTTCATATAGTAAAGAAGAGTCCGATATACTATTAATTATAGCACATCGGACTGACAAGGTAAATATCATTCGAATTATCAAACAAATCGATGATACTTCATTTATTAGTATTTCAAAGGCCAACAGTGTATTCGGAAAGAATTTCGAAAAACTGAAAGTCTGATATTCTGTTATTGAACAGGAATAGGTGTATTTGCAGGTTCAACTAAATCTTCTACTTTAACCAATTCTACATCAAAAATGAGGGTAGCATAAGGAGGTATTACGCCACCAGCGCCGTATTCACCGTAACCCAAAGTAGAAGGAATAATCAATTGAGCTTTACCACCTTCTTTCATCATGGCAATTCCTTCTTCCCATCCTTGGATCACGCGACCTTGTCCCAATGGAATTACAATCGGATCTTTATCTATTGAGCTGTCAAAAACAGTTCCGTCCAATAATTTTCCTGTATAATGTACGGTTACATTTTTATTATTTTCAGCAGCTTTTCCTTTACCGGCTATTTTCTGAATGTAATAAAGACCTGATGCAGTAGGAGTCGCTTTTATATTATTGTCAGCTATATATTTTTTCAGTGTACTGTCTGAAGCAAGGCGAAGTTTTTCCATTTCTGCTTTGTATTTTGCTTCTTGTTCTTCTTGTTGAGCTTTAAATTCAGCAGCAGGAATAATTTTATTTATTTTAATATCCAAATAGATATCTCTATCTTTTTGTTCCGGATTATAATCATCAATTCCGAAAAAGTAGTGGAAGAAAGTGTCAATATTCATAATGAAAGTGGCACTATCTCCTTGGTGCATTTTAAGAAGAGCTGCATATAAGTCGCCTTCAAACAAAGATTCTCTAACCAGCAATTGCATCGGTTGATTATCAATAAACGTAGAGTCGAGTGCACGAAGAGTGTGGGTAATTTCAACGAGATCGCCCATCTGTACTTGAGTGGAATCTTCATTTTCGACATAAAACTTGTAATAAAAGCCGCTGTCATCTTTCTTATACCCCATGTGTTTACAAGAAGTAAAAGTTCCTAACACCATAAATGCAATAGCAATCATGGCGAATTTCATAAATTGATTTTTCATAATTTAATTTTTAAAAAAGGTTGATAATGTTTTTTTATATTTATTTACTGATTTGTATTACCATAGCAATACTTTTTCTTCCTTTTACTTTTTTTCCGTCGCCGGCAACACCATATGCCAAATGAGATGGCAGCACTAAGCGGGCTTCTGCACCCCGTTTAAGCTGTTGCACGGCTTCGTGCAAACCAATCATTTCCTGGGATTTTGCCACCACGAACTTTTTCAAACCATCAGTTTTTGAAGAATACAGCATAGTCCCGTCCAACAGAAACATTTGATAGGACAAGGAGACGGTATCTCCTTCACGAAAAAGTTCACCGCTGCCCTGTTTTAGTACTTGAATACGGAGCCCTGAGCCTGTATTGGTCATTTCCCACTGATATCTATTGATGAAAAGGTCTATTTCTTCTTCTTCTTTACGTATAATATTTTTATTTCCTTCAACAAAAGGGTCAAATTTTTCTGAAGTATCTTCTTTGGAAACAGCTTGAATCACGCCTGTCACTTTCTTTTCCGTACAAGACAAAAAAGGCAACAGCAAACCGAGCAGCATCACAGTCAATAAGCGATTCAATTTCATGTAATTTTAGTAATTCTTCAATTCTTTTGCGTATTGTTTCAGCACTTCCTTAAAATAAGCAATTGCATTTTCGAGGGTATCATTGTAATAGGCAGCTGAAGCATTTTTATGACCGCCGCCGCCGAAGTGTTCCCGTGCAAAGATGTTTACATCAAAGTTTCCTTTAGAACGAAATGAGATTCGGACTTTATTATCCCGCTCAATAAAAAAGGCGGTAAAACAAACTGTTTTCATGGCCAATCCATAATTGACAAATCCTTCGGTATCTCCTCTTTTATAGTTACACATCAATAAATCTTGTTTGGTAAGAAACATATATGATGTTGCAAATTCGGGCATAACAGTCAAACGATTACACAAGGAGAGTCCTAATAATCTCATTCTGGTTTCCGAATAATTATCATAAACATTTCGGTGAATTTGTTCACCATCTACCCCATATTCAATCAGTTTTGCCAACGTGAGATAGGTTTGTGGCTGATTACACAAATGACTCAATGAACCGGTATCGGTAATAATCCCGACATATACAGATTCGGCAATCTCTTTAGTAAGTTCTTCCTGTTTATTCAAATATTTAAACAAGAAATCATATACCAACTCTGCAGAAGAACTGGTTTGAGATGTTGAAAATTTAATATCACATTCTAAATCGGGATTCATATGATGATCTATCATAATTTTAAATGCAGAAGATTTGAGAATTGCACCTTCAAGAGCATTCCCGCTGCGATGAGCTGCATTCATATCCACAACAAAAAGCAGATCTGCTTCTTTAATAAAGCGATGAGCACTCCTCATATCATCTTCTGCAACCAAGATTTGATCACTTCCCGACATCCATTCCAAAAAATCAGGATAGGGATTTGGTAAAATCACCTGAACAGAGATATTTCTATTTTTAAAAAAATGATATAATGCCAATGAAGCACCGACAGCATCCCCATCGGGATTATAATGAGATACGATCGCAATCCGTTTAGACCGATTGATCGCATCTTGGGCGCTTATTATGTCTTTAGATGTAATTATTTCCATCATCATATTTAGTATGCAAAAATACAAAAAAAAGTAATGATACATCAAGAGTTGCATTTTCTAGAAAAATATATCAGGATTTATCGATTATCGATTATTTAAAACTAACAATTATTAAAAAAAATAAAAAATAGGATGATGATGTTATTTTTTGATTATTTTTGCAATGAAAAGTAAAAATCAACATCATACCATGAAAACAAGAATATTTATTCCCATCGTGATTTGTCTGTTTGCTTTAGCTGTATGTACTCAATGTAAAAAAGATACAACTTGTAAAGCGATTATTCATGTATATTTTTCCAATAACGGCATTGATGCAGAAGAAGTTGCACCAGGTGCTTATGTAACAATAGGACAGAATGACAATTATGCAGAATTTGCAAAAGCAGAAGGTGCTGCTAATGATTTAGGGGTTTTTGAACATACATTTCTCTATGAATCTTCTTTAGAAGTAATTGCAACCGCAACAAGGTCTGTCTATATCAATGATTCCGTTTCCACACCCGTTCCATATGCCGGATCCACTCAAATTAAGTTGGAAGCAGGAGAAACTACCGAAATTGATTTGTTAATGATTCCTATTCAATAGGACCATACTTCGCCGACTATTTTAGCAATTTTTCTTATTGTTAACTTTATTCATTCATTTTGAATTCAAAAAAGGCAGGATATTTATTTTTAATCATATCGTCTGTTCTCTTATTTCTCTTCTTATTCATTCATTCTGATCATGGAAGATTTATCCATTTAGGAGAAGAAAATACCGAAAATTCTACAGATGACGATCGGGAAGAAAGACTTAATGTCTTGTTATTTACCCATTATTCGGACTATTTCATACATCGAGGAGTTCCGATGGGATTTCAATATGAATTATTTAAAAATCTTTCTGCTGCATTAGGAAGAAAATTAAGCATTACATTTGAAAATGATCCCAATGCCGCATATTCGGCAGCGTTCTCGAATCATTATGATATTGTGGCTATGGATTTTAAAAAGAGTTTACTCATTAAACAACTAATTACTCCATCGCTTCCTTTTTCAACATCATATCCTGTATTAATACAACGAAAAGGAACTCCTGAAATTCCTCCTCAAAAGAGAAGAAAAATATATCTTCCTGCCCATTTCCCGGGTACAATAGAAAAAGACTCTCTTGAAAACCCATCCGAATGGGAAATCATTTATAGCAGCACCTTGACCATAGAAGAGTTGATTGATCTTGTGGATAAAAAAAAGATTAATTATACGGTATCGGATTATCATACCGCGATTACTTTATTACCATTTTATTCCGATTTGGAAATCGTTTCTGTTGTGGGGGAAAGTTATAAAAGGACTTGGGTATTAAATGATTCCAATAAAACATTGAATAAACAGATTAACAGCTGGTTACATATTTTTACTCATTCAAAAAAATATAAATTTCTTAAAAGAAAATATTTTTCGCATTATACGGCAAATCGAAATATGCCATTACTTGAAAATCGTTATCATAAAATATCTCCTTTTGATAATATTGTAAAAAAGTATGCCAAAAAAGCAGATATTGACTGGCGGTTAATCATTTCGATTATGTATCAGGAGTCAAAATTTGTGACCGGTTTGTCGGGAATGGGCGAAAGTTTTGGGTTGATGCAGCTCATGCCTTCTACAGGGGAGAAGTACAATATTTCCTCGGAATCTTCCGATGAAGAGCAGATCAAAGCGGCCATCCTTCATTTAACCGGCATTCAAAATCTCTTTCCTGAAGTGCAAGAACCTGAAGATAAACTTAAATTTATGTGTGCAGCCTATAACTCAGGTGCCGGACATATTAAAGATGCCCAATCTTTATGTAAAAAATACGGAGAAGATCCTACTCGATGGGCATCTGTATCCAAATACTTGATTTTAAAAGCCAAAAAACAATATTATAATGACCCTGTCGTTCAAAATGGGTACTATCCCGGAAGTCATACTGTTAAATATGTAGAACAGATTTGGGAACGTTTTAATAGTTATAAAGCCATTATCAAAAAATAAGATTGGTGGAAAGAAAAGAAGCAATTAAATAATTTGTACTTTTGCAATCTAAAATCAGGTCTATGAAAGTATCAGCAAAACAAGATCAAATAAAAGCAACAGACGAAAAGATATATCAGCTTATCTCAAATCCTCAAAATTTTGCAGAATTTTTACCGGCACAATTAGAACAAAAAGAGTGTACTCCAGAATTCTGCAAATTCACCATTCCCGGAATGGCTACATTGACGTTGCGAGTTTCCGAAAAAACTCCTTTTTGCAAAGTAGTATATACCGCTGAAAATGACAAAAATATACCGATTACGATTGAGTTATTAATTGAGAATCATTCTGACACTTCAGAAGTGGAAGTGGGAATTGAAGCAGCAGTTCCTGCATTTTTATCGGGTATGATTAAAAATCCTTTGCAGCATTTAGCAAACATGATTGTTGAAAAAATCAAACTTTTCGCTGAAAAATAGTCATCATGGAAATAAATACAATAAGAACCGAACAGCTTGTCAAGAAATATCCTTCTCGTATTGTGGTCAATGATGTCTCTTTTGAAGTAAAACAAGGAGAGATTGTCGGATTACTCGGTCCGAACGGAGCAGGAAAGACGACCTCTTTTTACATGATTGTCGGCCTCATTAGACCTTTTTTTGGCAAGATTTTCTTAAACGATTTGGATATTACTGAATTTCCAATGTACAAGAGGGCAAAAATGGGTATTTCATATTTACCGCAGGAAGCCTCTGTTTTTCGTCACTTAAGTGTGGAGAATAATATAAAAGCTATTTTGGAATTTACAGATTTAAGCAAAAGTGAACAAAAAGAAAAACTTGAAGAATTGATTAACGAGTTTAATTTGCACAAAGTACGTAAAAACATGGGAAATAATCTTTCCGGCGGGGAAAGACGAAGAACCGAGATTGCACGTTGTTTGGCTGCAAACCCTAAATTTATCTTACTTGATGAACCTTTTGCCGGAATAGACCCTATTGCGGTAGAAGATATCCAATCTATTGTTGCCAAATTAAAAGATAAAAACATCGGAATATTAATCACCGACCATAATGTGCATGAAACTTTATCCATCACAGATCGTGCCTATTTATTGTTTGAAGGAAAACTCTTAAAATCGGGGACCGCCGAAGAGTTAGCAAATGATGAATATGTTAAAAAAGTGTATTTGGGAAAAAATTTCGAATTAAGGCGGTAGGGAACCTTCACATTTCGTTCTATTTTATTTTTGTCCGGTGTAATCAGTAATATTGCAGCGACAGTTTTGTAACGTCGAAAAAAATTACCGCTAAGACGCAAGGCTTTTGCCATCCCACGGCGTGAGGCGCTTAGGCGGAAAGCCCGCAAAGACGGGAGGCGATGTGGACGCTAATGCAAAAGAGCGACCAAAGGAAGCTCCTTTTGCATTATTGCGACCACACGACTACCGGCTGCGGACTTGCAGCCGGGCGCCGACGGCGAAGCCGGCACGCGCAAATAAATAAAATCGGCTATTTGATTCTCAGGAAATTTTAATTATTTTTCTCGGTTTTTATTTTCCCCTGACACCAATCGTTCTAATTATCAAGAATCAAAAATATTGTTCGTCGATTCTTAGCCCTCCCCTCTTCGGTCGAATTGGTTGCGATTGGCATAGATTCTCCGAAACCTTTATAACTTAATCGCTGATGCTCTACCTTTTTCTCTAATACATACTGATAGACAGCTTGTGCACGTCTTTCAGAGAGGATTTGATTGTCCTGATCATTCCCAATATCATCCGTATGTCCTTGAATTTCAACTTTAATAGTTGGATTTTCCATTAAAAACTCCACAAATAAATCAATAATAGACTTAGATTTAGAAGTAAGAGTAAAGGAATTGGTGGCAAAATAAATATCATTTAAGTCATAGGTTTTCCCAACTTCCACCTTTTTAATATCGGCATTATCGGTAACGACCTGTTCTTCAATTTGTTCTTTGGTAATCAATCTTGTATCGTAGGCATAACCCTCTTTTTTTATATTTATAATCAGATCTAGCGGGGCCGCTTTATTTATTTCTGTAGCTATTGCATATTTCCCGGAATTTTCGCTGACTTTCGTTTCAGCAATAATATTGGAAGCAGAATCTCGAATTTGAACAATTGCCTCTACTTTATTTCCCTCTTCATCCAAAACCTCACCTTTTATGAGTAACATATCTTGTGGACGGGCTTCTTCGTGTAATTCAAATTGGTAAATATTCCAATCGTTTCCATCAATAAAATTTGATGAAAAGTAGGCCAAATTTCCTTTCAGATTAACAAAAAAATCCACTTCATCTCTTTCAGAATTAATAGGATAGCCGATATTAACAGGTTTTTGCCACCCTTTTTCACCTATTTTAGAATAAAAAATATCCATACCCCCCATCCCATCATGACCGGCAGAAGAAAAATAAAGTGTTTTACTATCCGTATGGAGGAACGGAGATCTTTCATTCTTAGCGGTATTAATCACGGGACCCAAATTTTTCGGGGTTCCCCAAGTTCCATCGGTTTGTCTTTCTGAATACCAGATATCGGAACCGCCGAAACCACCGGGGCGATCACTTGCAAAAAAAAGTTGTTGTCCATTCGAACTCAAAGAGGGTTGTGATTCCCACGAATCCTGTCGATTGATTTTATCCCCCAAACTTTTAGGAGCTGTCCATTCTCCGTCAATTAATTCCGAATAGAATAAGTCATAATTGGGATAGTCGTAATTATTAATTTTAACAACAGCTACTTTAACAAAAATCAATAAATCGTTTCGAAGATTTACCGCAGGGCTTCCTTCGTTGCTGTTATCCTGATTAAAAGGAGATGGTAAAGGCTCTCCAACTCCGAAATTTCCATTTTTATTCCTTTTGCTGTAGGAAAAGAACTCTTTATCCTCCTGTTTTTCTTCAAAGTAAGAATTCTGTTGTTTAATCGGTCTTCGGCGAGTAAAATAGAAATATTCATCATCCGGAGAAATGGTGGCGAGATATTCATCGTATTGGGTAGAGATTCCCTGCACCGGAATAGGATTGAATTTTACCGGATTGTTAAGCAGATTTTGATAAAACCGAGATTTTTGAATAATCATTTCTGCTTCTTGAACATATTCCATCTTTTTTACCAAGTCCGGATTTTCGATTAAGACCGTGGCAAATTTAATTGCTTCAGGAAAATCTTCCAACAAATATGCAATTCGTGCAGCATATAAATGAACATGAATTTTATAAAAAGGGCAAACTTCATACATTTTATTGAATGCCTGAAGTGCTTTTTTTGCATTTTCCGGATTTTCGATTTTCAATCCGTTCATCTCCAACGGCAAATAATATCCGAGCCCCACATAGTAATTCACCTCCAAATTATCCGGAAATTTATCAAGAATTTCATAATATATTTTATATGCTTCAGTCTTATTTCCCTTTTGATGATACTCTCTCGCCTTTTTAAACTCTTTTTCCACACTTTTATCCATTGTTTGCACACAAGGGTCATCTTCTTCTTGGGCTGTAAGATAAACCACCCTAAATGCAATGAGCAGTAATAATATGAATTTGAGTTTCATGGAATATATATAATATAATATTGTATTCGTCAAATCGAATATGCAAAAGTAATACTTTTTCGAGAAACAAAATACTTATTTAAGAAAGGAAAAGGAGAGAAAAATTAATTCTTAATACATCGAACGCTGTATGCATAATCTTTAAGAGCATCTTCGACATATCCATTTTCACAACTATAGCTGATTTGATAATTTTGGCCTCTTCGTTCATCGCCCAAAGCCGAAGTCCAATAATATGCATTTCCTGCTAAATTATAAAAATGATCACTCACATAATTATAATATCCACCGGGAACAGAACTAAATCCTGTTTGATTGGTTCCGGGAACAATCCACAAATTAGTTGTTTTCAAATGTGTAGCTTGAAAAGCGGTCAGATCCAAGAATTGCTGATTCGTTGGAATATGCCATCCATCGGGACAAACCCCTTGAGCTGTATCAGAAATAGTCCCTGAGAAGCCTACAGGAAGACGCAAAGCTGAATACCAATCATAAAGTCTTCCGTAATTAGCCAAATTTTGATTTGTATCGGGATACATGGAAGCGTAATAAATTAATTTTGTCGGAACCTCCACTCCATCAGTATATACAGTTGCACTCATATTTTCTCGGGTCCAGCAATGACAACCCACTCTGACAGTATTGTATTGATTTCCATTCCCATCATACGCGTAGAAATTACCTTCACAAGGCGGAAATGCAACATACACATTTTGGGAGCAATTAAGATATTGACCGGCAATTGACAATGTCCACAAAACCGGAGTAGTATCTCCAACCATGTATCGTTGAGGAGCATCATTCGACATAGGAATAGGTGCCGGGACAACAACCGGAGCGGAGAGCGGAAAACCTGCTACATCGCAAACACTATATGCTGCTACTAATTGTGTATCTTGAGGACAAGTGGCCACATACAACATTACATCAACCGTACTATCGCAACCATGAATAGTCGGCAATACTACTGTATGGGTTCCTTCTGTAGAAAAAACAGTATCATTAAATGCAAAAGGCATTTGAGAATCATAAACCAATAGAGTATCCGAAACAAAATAAATGGGATGAACCGTCAGCGTCATTTTCCCCACCGTATCATAATTCAAAAAAGAACCCACGGGCAAATAATTTTCCCCCAATACAGTTCCAGCAGTATGAAGTGGCAAATCAAAACCATGGAGTAGATAACGGATGGAGCTATCTGCTTCTTGACAAGTAGTATCTAATATCTCCGTCACAATCAGATACGCTTGTTGAACGCCTAAAGTGAAACTTTCAACACTATCAACATCGGTAGCAAAAAATTGACCGTAAGAATAGGTAATATACGGGTCGGAATTATTACTAAAACTGCCCATTTCCGAACCTATGGAAACAAAAGAAACTTGAGATAATACAGTACTGTACAATCCTAGCACGAAAACAATTAGAAGAATTTCTTTTCTAATATTATTTAAAAACATGACCTTTTAATCCACATAACAAATTAGGATGCAAAGTTATATAAAAAATCAATTAATTCAATAGTTTCTTTACATTAAAATTAATTTTTAAATTATAATCGAATATTTTTATATATTTGCAGTCTTAAAAAAACTGATAAAAATTATTTTAATTTATTAACAATCAAATATATACAATTATGCGTAACAAAGGATTGGTTTTATTTTTCACAATACTAATTGCACTTACTTGCTTGTATTGTTTATCTTTTTCTTTTGCCACATGGAGGGTTGAAAAAGCAGCAAAGGAATATGCTAACGATTTACAGATTATTGAAGAGGTGAAAAAATCCGCGAATGGGGATGT
>CAZWCI010000004.1:13969-15791 GCA_964632815.1 uncultured Lentimicrobiaceae bacterium
ATGCTAACGATTTACAGATTATTGAAGAGGTGAAAAAATCCGCGAATGGGGATGTGATGTTAGAAAAGCAACTAATGGATTCTGTTGTTTCGGAAAGGGAACAAAAATATCTGACATCCATGAAGGATTCAACGATTTTTTTAGGTTTTACATATAAGGAGTGTAAATATAAGGAATTAAACATGGGTTTGGACTTAAAGGGGGGGATGAATGTAACGCTTGAAGTTTCAATTCCTGATGTATTAAAGAGTTTAGCAATAAACACTGAAGATCCTTTGTTTAAAAAGAGTTATGAAGACGCAGTAAAAGAATATGCTAATTCACAACGAGATTTTATTGACATTTTTGTAGAGATGTTCAATAAGCAGAAAAAAGTGATGGGCATGGAAAATGCAAATCTAAGAACTTATTTTGGTGAACGTGCCGGCATTAAAAATGCAAAAGATCAAGAAATTATCACTTTCATCAAGCAAGAGGCAAAAGATATTGTGGAGCGTACTTTCAAAATTTTGCGTACTCGTATTGACCGTTTCGGAGTAGCACAACCGAATCTTCAACTTTTGCAAGGTGGACGTATTTTAGTAGAGTTACCTGGTATTAAAGAACCGGAACGTGTTACCGACTTATTGAAGAGTACTGCAAAATTGGAATTCTGGCAAGTATATAACGACCCTGTAAACGGCCAATCTATCCAACAACGCTTTCAAAATGCAGATATTCAGTTAGCAAAAGAATTGAAAGCTATAAAGAAGCTTGAAAAAACCAATGATACGCTGGCAAAAACCAATGATACTCTTGTTGAGAATGATTCAACTCTTGCCAATTTAGATTCCAATGAAACAAAAACCGAGATTGCAGAAGAAGTTGGTGCTATTCTCAGCAAAGCAGTAGTCGGTTCCGATGGAATCGTCATTGGATATTTTAAAGAAGCTGACATGAAAGAAATCGACAATTTGTTACCTTCTCTGCAAAGAATTTTAGGTGATAAGAGCGTTGTTTTCTATTGGGGAGCTGCTGAAAAACAATTTAAAAATGCTTATCCTTTGATTCCTTTAAAGAAAAACAATGATCGAATAGGACCAATTTTAAGTTCTGAAACTATAAGTGGAGCCCGAGTTGTTCGTTCCGCACGTCAGGATATTGACCAAAACAATAGAACTGTAGTTACCATGTCAATGGAAGAACAAGCTACTGAAGAATGGAGAAAGATTACAAAAGCTGCTGTTGACAATAAAGCTAAAACTACATTTATTGCTATTGTACTAGATAATTTCGTTTATTCATATCCTAGAGTTAACTCAGAAATCCCAAATGGAAATTCGGAAATTTCAGGAAACTTTTCAATCGAAGAAGCAAAGGACTTGGCAACAGTATTAAATTCAGGAAACCTTGAAGCTCAAGTTAATATTGTACAATCAGAGATTGTGGGACCAACTTTAGGGAAAGAATCCATTAATGCAGGGTTACTATCTTTCCTAATTGCCTTTATTTTGGTAATGATATATATGTTATTGTATTATAATCGAGCCGGATTTGTTGCCGATCTTGCATTATTTGCCAATGTATTCTTTATTATGGGAGTCCTTGCCTCTTTGGGGGCGGTATTAACATTGCCTGGTATTGCGGGGATTGTGCTTACATTGGGGATGGCCGTTGATGCGAATGTAATTATTTATGAACGTATCCGCGAAGAGGTTCGTGCCGGAAAGGGAATTCGCCTTGCTTTGGAAGATGGATACAAAAACGCATACTCAGCTATTATTGACGGACAGGTAACCACTTTAATTACCGCAATTGTACTTTATGTATTCGGATCAGGACC
>CAZWCI010000004.1:15891-31197 GCA_964632815.1 uncultured Lentimicrobiaceae bacterium
TTAAATCCGGGTATTGATTTTACAGGAGGACGAAATTACGTGGTTCGTTTCGACCAAGATGTTCGAACTGATGAAATACGTACTGCTGTTATTAAAGAATTTGGAGGGAATCCCGAAGTAAAAACCTTTGGAGGAAATAATCAAATTCGAGTTACTACGAACTATAAAATTGATGATAATACTCCTTCTGTTGATAGAGAATGTGAACAAAAACTTTATAATGCTTTAAAAGGGTTTTATGTAAAAACTAAAATTTCAGAAAAAGATTTTACACAGCAAATAGACCCTCGGGGGATTCAAAGTTCTCAAAAAGTTCAACCTACTGTTGCAAAAGAACTTCTTATGGATGCAGTTTGGGCTGTATTAATATCTTTAATTCTTATTTTTATATATATTGCTGTTAGGTTTAAAAATTGGCAATTCGGATTTGGTGGAGTTGTTTCATTAGTACACGACACTTTACTTACCGTAGGATTGTTTTCATTATTCTATAAAGTAATGCCTTTCTCCATGGAAATTGACCAATCGTTTATTGCGGCTATTCTGACCGTAATAGGATATTCTATAAATAACGTTGTGGTAATTTTTGACCGTGTTCGTGAAAACTTGGCTCTCTATCCTAAACGTGAAAATTATGTAAACTTTAACTCTGCACTTAATAGTACTTTAGGACGAACAATCAATACTTCTGTAACAACAACTGTAGTAATCTTAGCTATCTTTATCTTTGGCGGTGAAGTAATTCGCGGATTTGTCTTTGCAATGGGAGCAGGGATTGTGATTGGTACCTATTCTGCTATTTTCGTTTCCACTCCCCTTGCTTACGATTTACTTAAGAAGGGAGGAAAAAAAGTCAAAAGAGCTAAAGTGGAATTGATAAAATAATTTTATTTGCAAATTAGGGTTGCTATATGATTTTTTTTTTCTATTTTAGCAACCCTAATTTGTATATAATTAAAAATTACGTTAATTATGAAAGTCAATAGATTAATTCTTCTTTTCTTAACATCTTTATTTATTTCTTCTTTCTCCATAAAAGCCCAGCCACTAAAGGATGCTGATAATGCTTTTAAATACTGCCAATATGAAAAAGCATTGGAAGAATACAAAAAAGGAATTAAAAAGATAAAGAAAAATCAGATAGAAACACGCAGAATCACTTACCAGATTGCTGAATGCTATAGGATTATGGGTGATTTAAAAAATGCAGAAAAGTTTTATGAACGATTAGATAAGAAGAATTACCAAAAAGATAACCCTATGATTCTGTTCCACATGGGGAATATCTATCTTTCAAAAGGTGAATATGATAAAGCTTTAACGTATTACGAAAATTATAAAAAACGTGCTCCTGAAGACAAAAGATCTGACGTTTTAATTGAATCTTGCCAAAAGGCTAAAACTTGGACAGAAAATCCCACACGATATGAAGTGGAAAACTTTAAGAAGTTCAATACTCGTCAAGACGATTGGGCTCCGCGTTGGGGAAATCCTAATAAACAGAACCAAATCATTTTCAGTTCAAACAGAGAAGGATCTATGGGTAAGGGAACTAACCAATGGACAGGTGGTGGTTTTTCAGATATATACAAATCTGATAAACCGAAAAGCAAAAATACAGAATGGCCAGGAGAGTGGTCACCAACATTACCTCTTGATGAGAATGAAATTCTAAACACTTTTGTCAATGAAGGAGAAGCCTCTTCAAATGCAAAAGGGACTGCGCTGTATCTAACCAAATGTCCACAGGATAAAAAGAAAGTGTATGGCTGTTATGTATATTACGCTCAAAAAAAAGGAAAATCTTGGGGCGAACCTGAATTGATTGAATTAGGACCGGACTCTTTTAATTATGTGCATCCATTTATTACGGAAGATGAGCTAACAATCTATTTTGCTTCCAATATGCCCGGTGGCGAAGGTGGTTATGATTTGTATCGTGCAACCCGTACAAAAAAATCTGGAAAATTTAGCAACATTACCAATCTTGGAAAAGAAATTAATACACCCGCTCAGGAAGTTTTCCCTGCTCTTCGTGGAGATTCTGTACTTTATTTTTCTTCTGACGGACATCCCGGAATGGGCGGTCTTGATATTTTCTATTCCAATATAGTTAACGATAAGTTTGAGAAACCTCAAAATATGATGTATCCTATCAATTCCAATTGGGATGATATCGGAATGATGTTTGATGATGCTAAAGTCATTGACCCCAAATCCAAATCGGAATATGTAGAAAAAGGATACTTTTCTTCTAATCGTCCGGGAGGTAGAGGCGGTGATGATATTTATTACTTTTTACTCCGTCCTCTCGTATTTACCCTCTCAGGTTTCGTGAAAGATGCTCTTACATTACAATATATTGATAATGCAGATGTAGAGATTATCGGCTCCGACGGCTCATCTTTCGTTACAAAAACAGATATTAAAGGGTATTATCATTTTGATAAAACTAAAATTTTGTCAAATGTAACCTATAAAATGAAAGTTACCAAGTCTAAATATTGGGAAGAAAATAATACAGCCACACAAACTACAGTTGGCCTTAGTGAAAATACCGATTTAAAACAAGATTTTCTTTTGACCCCCTACCCGGTTGAACCGATTGTACTTCCTGAAATTTTATACGATCTTGATAAAGCAGACCTAAAGCCACAATATAAAGACTCTTTAATGGTACTTTACGATATTATGGTTAAAAACCCGACTCTTGTTGTGGAACTTCGTTCGCATACTGACTTCCGTGCTACGGATGAATATAATGAAGAACTCTCCCAAAGACGTGCTCAATCTTGTGTGGACTTCTTAATCTATGAAAAAGGAATTGCTGCTGACCGAATTATTCCAAAAGGATATGGGGAATACAAGCCCAGAAAATTGCAAAAAGACATTTCAATTGTATATAACAATAAAAAATTCACCTTTAAGAAAGGAATTGTCTTAACCGAAGTATATATTACAGGATTATCATCTCGTGACGAGCAAGAAGCTGCAAACCAATTAAACCGCCGTACTGAGTTTATGATATTACGAGATGACTATGTTCCAAAGAGTGACAAAATCGAAGATGTTGAAACACCAAAACCAATTGCTGTTATCATTGAAAGAACGGTGCCAGTTACGATTGAAAATGATATTCTCAAAGGAACCTGCTTTGCCAATAACAAAACCTTCAACTTTGAATTATCTCCCAATACGACAGAAGTGTATATGAATTATGCAGATGCGACCAAATTCCTCAAAGAGATGATCATTACCGTGAACGATTTTGAAGAAAAGGAAAAAGCAATCAATGCAGCAGATGGTTCAATTATTGAAAATGCTGTTTTATATCTCAATGACTTGAAAATTGGAGATGATGTTGCAGAAAACGTAAGAGTAGTTGTGAAAAAAGGATTAACTTCTTCCTTTGTAATCGGCGGCACTTTTATCTCTGATGAATTTGGTAATTATTCTATTGATAGCGAAAGAAAATTAATCATATTTAATAAATAAATAGAATCCTTTCCGAATCTTTTATTAAATGCCTTCATTTTGAAGGCATTTATAATAAAAAAACCGGCAGAAAACAAACACAAATGGGAATAAGACAGTTTTTAGGACCATTAAATAAAAACAATCCTATCTTAGTACAAGTATTGGGAGTTTGTTCGGCTTTAGCTGTAACGGCACAATTAAAACCTGCTATTGTTATGGCACTCTCGGTAACTGTAGTTTGTGGGGCTTCTAATTTTATTATTTCGCTCATTCGCAACACGATTCCCCCAAGAATCAGAATTATCGTACAATTGATTGTAGTAGCCTCTTTCGTTATTTTGGTCGATCAATTTTTACAAGCATTTTTTTATGAAATGAGTAAAATGCTTTCCATTTTTGTAGGATTAATTATCACCAATTGTATTATTATGGGACGATTAGAAGCATACGCATTATCGCACAAACCAATTCCATCTTTTTTAGACGGAATCGCCAATGGCGTCGGATACGGATTGGTATTGGTAGTAGTTGGTTTTTTCAGAGAACTTTTAGGTTCGGGAACATTATGGGGAAATCAAATTATTCCTTCTTCTTTTTATGCAGCAGGATATCTTGATAATGGGTTCATGATTTTACCTCCCATGGCACTCATTATCGTCGGGACTATGATTTGGATTCAAAAAAGCATCTATAAACAACTTTAAATAAAAATATTAACTCATTTTACTAATATTTCAAAAAAATAAATAACACATGAAGATTAACAAAATCATTGATTTGATTGAGGGGAAAATTGTTGAAGGCGAACATTTTTCCGAGGAAAATATTACGCACATATTTGCCTCCGATCTAATGAGTGATGTTTTAACAATCAATACAGAAGAGCCCTTGCTATTGATTACCGGTTTATCTAATCTCCAAACCATTCGCACCTGTGAAATGTCTGACATTAAAGCTATTATTTTTGTACGAGGAAAAAAAAGCACGGAAGATATGCGTAAATTGGCAGCCGAGAATGACATGATTTTGATAGAAACCCCATTTTCGATGTACAGAACTTCGGGAATATTATATAACGCAGGAATTCTACCCCTATACTAATTTCTATTGACTATGGATTTTGAATATAAAATTGACGGAGGAGATTTTACAAATGCAGGAGCAACTTCAAGTGCTGTAAAAAAGATATTAAAGCAATTAGGAGTTAATCCCGAAATAATCAAACGGACGGTTGTGGCTCTGTATGAAGCTGAAGTTAACATTGTTGCTCATGCATATCGAGGTTCAATAATCGTTAATTTGGAAGATCATAAGATTACGATTAAACTGATCGATGAAGGTCCGGGGATTGAAGATATTGAAAAAGCCATGGAACAAGGCTACTCCACTGCATCTCAAAAAGTTCGTGAAATGGGATTCGGAGCAGGTATGGGGTTTTCGAATATGAAGGCAAATACTGATTCACTTATTGTTAATTCTTCTCCCGGTATCGGCACTACTGTGGAAATTATCAATCATTTTTAATATGACACAGGTTGAATCATTCCATCATGCTCTTAAATTTAAATATGATCTTTGTATCGGATGTTCCCATTGTACCGGAGTTTGCCCTACCGGGGCGATTCATGTTGATGAAGGAAAACCAATTCTCGATTCAAACCGTTGCATTGATTGCGGGCGTTGTTATTTAGCATGTCCTGTCAGCGCAATCTATATAGAGCAAGACGATTTTCAAACCATTTATAATTACAAATTTCCTATCCTTTTACTCCCATCTATTTTTAGTGCCCAATTTCCGGAACGGATTAACCAACGTGCCATTTTGTCGGCAATATATCACTTGGGATTCAAATATGTATACGAGGTAGAAAAAAGTATTGATGTGCTGAAAGATGCCATGATTAATGCCATTACCGACGATAACAAAGACAAACCTATTATTTCAACCTATTGTCCTGCTATTGTACGTTTAATTCAAGTAAAATTTCCTTCGTTGGTAAACAATTTATTATTGGTAAAACCACCACTGGATTTAACCTCTTTATACATAAAAAAAGCTTTTATAGAACAAGGAATTGCCGAGGAAGACATTGGCATTTTTTATGTTTCCCCTTGTGCTGCCAAAATTGCAGCTATCAAGAGTCCGGTTGGAGATAAACAATCTCATATCAATGGGGTTATTAACATGAATTTCTTTTACAATAAAGTTTTCAGAATCATTAAACAAGGCGTTTATGAATTAAGAAAAGAAGAATCTGATTTTGATTCTCTCTCCCGAAATAGTCTCCTTTGGTCACTTACGGAAGGAGAAATCAATTTGCTACCCGAAGGACGGAATTTAGCAATTGATGAAGTTCATAATGTTTCTGATTTTTTAGAAAAGATCGAAAACGAAGATATTACTGACATTGATTTTCTAGAATTGCGAGCTTGTGATGAAAGTTGCGCCGGAGGAATTCTATGCCCAGGTAATAGGTTTCTTATCGCAGAACGTCAAAAAAAACGAGCAAAAAAATCGAATCATCGAGTTTCTAAAAAAGAGAATGAGTTATTAAAATACAAAGATTATCTTCTTGATAATATTGGAGTAGGAAAAGTACTTCCCCGTTCCATGGATAAATTGGATGACGATATCTCTGTCGCCATGCGTAAAATGAAAAAATCATTTGAGTTGAATAGTTACTTGCCACAAGTAGATTGTCGAATCTGCGGTTATCAAACATGCAAAGACCTTTCCGATGCTATTGCCAATAATCAAGCCGATTTAAAACAATGTATTTTCATTCAACGAATATTAGAACAAACCGACAAATTGACACAAGCGGAAGCTATAAAGATAAACAAACAGATTTGGGGAGACAAAAAATTTGATAAAAACACTTTAAAAGGGATGAACTTAGAATAAAGTGTTTATTTAAGGAACCAAAAGATTCATTAATAATTTAAACCTATTATTATAATTATTCAAGGAGCAACTTTCGCAAGTATCTCCATAATGATGATATGCTCCGATTTTTCCACCAAGAGTATAGATAAAAATTGACGGCATAAATTGGCTAAAAGGATAATGATCACTATTGGCCGCATTGGGACGACTTTTTACAGCTGCTACATAACCATGTTTTTCATTAATCTTTACCAATTGATTATAAAATGGCTGTGTATTCTCAGCACGTGCATTTACAACCATAATTCCTTCATCTCCGCCACATTGCATATCAAGATTTATCAATAATTTCACCTTATCGAAATCAAACAACGGATTTTCGGACGCATACAAAGACCCTTTTAGCCCGGCTTCCTCTCCACTTAAAAAAAGGAAAACAACAGAATATAGAGGAGGTGTTGAAGAAAAATGTCTTGCTAAATCCAACAAGAAAGCTACCCCGCTGGCATTGTCGTGCGCTCCGGGAAATATAACAGACGCTCCCATTGTTCCAAGATGATCATAGTGAGCTGTAAATACAAAAAAACTGTCCGGGAACAACGTCCCTTTGATCATGGCTGCAACATTTTGCGTTTTATGGAATACATATTTATTCTCAAAAGATACTGTAATAAGATCTTTTGTATGATTTTTCATCAATTCGGAACGAATATTAATTAAAGCAAAATCACGTTTTTTATCTGTTCCACTAAAACTCCATACCGGCATTTCATTAGTTCCTACAAGAATGCCGGCAATCCCACCAAGTGTAGTTTCTCTACGCATAACCCCCAAAAGCTGATCAACAAATTTTTTATTTGCTTTCTTTTGCCATTTTTTTGCTGAAATATCCATATAGAGTAAAATATCTTTTAATTCTTTTCCATATTGTCTGCGAAATTGAAGTTGTTTCGTTTGATCGTTAAAAAATTCGGGAGTTATGACCACAACTTTGTATGTTTTATTGAGAGATACAGAAAATGGAGCAATTTGATAGTCATCATAAGGAATAAGCTTCTTATTTCCAATTTGAAGAGAAACGTTGCCTTCCATCGAAAAAGCATAAAATCCATAAGATTGCTTAAAATCTTCTGCCAATGGAATTGTTCCGAGATTTTGCAATAGAGAACAAATATAATTTGCAGCAAGACTATCTCCGCCATACGAATACCCACGTCCAAACATTTCCGGAGCACTTAAATCTCTTATGATATTACGCACAAAAGACGAATCTTGACTATGGGCATTGATGGTAACAAAAAATGCAAACAGTAATAAAAAAATATTTTTTTTCATCTTTATATTTTCATAAAATTATATGCAAAAATAGTCGTTTTTTATATCAAAAGATAATAAATAAAGAATAAAAGACGAAGGGATTTTCTCAAATTAAGATAATTCTACTCTTCAAAAAGTAGATTCATAAAAAGGAACATATTATATTATTTAGTATCTTTGCATGTTCATTATATATAAAACAACTATCTTAAAATTAACAAACTATGGAAAAAATTAAAGTTGGAATTAACGGTTTTGGAAGGATTGGACGATTAGTTTTCCGTGCTTCGATTGAAAAAGAAAATATGGATGTTGTGGCAATCAATGACCTATTGGATGTCAACTATATGGCATATATGCTTCGTTATGATTCTGTTCATGGACACTTCAAAGGACAAGTTGAAGTAGATGGAGACAAACTTATTGTAAACGGAAAGCCTATTCGGGTTACTGCAGAAAAAGATCCTGCCAATTTAAAGTGGAATGAAGTTGGTGCTGAATACATTGTAGAATCTACAGGATTATTCTTAACAAAAGAAACAGCTGCCAAACACATACAAGCAGGAGCAAAGAAGGTTGTCTTGTCTGCACCTTCAAAAGATGACACTCCCATGTTTGTAATGGGCGTAAATCATTTGGAATATGCAGGAGAACCCATCGTATCCAATGCTTCATGTACCACAAATTGCTTAGCTCCATTGACTAAAGTCATTCATGAAAATTTTGGATTATTAGAAGGTTTAATGACCACCGTACATGCTACTACAGCAACTCAAAAGACTGTTGACGGCCCGTCTATGAAAGATTGGCGCGGCGGACGTGCTGCAGGCGGCAATATCATCCCCTCATCTACCGGAGCTGCTAAAGCAGTTACAAAGGTAATACCTTCACTCAAAGGGAAATTAACAGGAATGGCATTCCGTGTACCTACACTAGACGTATCTGTTGTGGACTTGACCTGCAGATTAGAAAAAGAAACCACTTACAATGATATCAAAGCTGTTATCAAAAATGCTTCGGAAAATGAGTTAAAAGGAATATTGGGTTATGTGGACGAACCTCTTGTTTCTACTGATTTTGTAGGCGATTCCAGAACTTGTATCTTTGATGCTGAAGCAGGTATTATGTTGAATCCCACTTTTGTAAAATTGGTAGCTTGGTATGACAACGAATGGGGCTACTCCAACAAAGTATTGGATTTGATTTCATATATGAGTTCAGTTAAATAAAGTATCGGAGAGAACTAAACGGATGGAATTGTCTCTTGAAAGATATTATCCGTTTATTGCTCAAACAAAAAATGGAAAGAACAACTTATTTCGTTGACGTTCTCCTTCCGCTTCCTTTACCGGGACTTTTTACCTATAGAATACCACACGAATTTAATGACTATCTGGCATTTGGAATTCGTGTGGTTGTTCCTTTTGGGAAGAATAAACTCTATTCGGGTATCATCATTAAGGTGCATACAGATGCCCCCACAAAACTTAATGTGAAGTATATCCTTGAAGTGATTGATAAAGATCCCGTCATTTCAGAAAGACAATTTCAATTGTGGAAATGGATGTCCGAGTATTATATGTGTCATCTCGGAGAAGTTATGTCGGCAGCACTGCCTTCAGCATTGAAAATTGCCAGTGAAACCAAAATCATGCTCCACCCTTCTTTTGCAGGAGATATTTCTCATCTTACCGAAAATGAACTTAAACTCACAGAAGCGCTGAGTTACAGAACTCTAATGACAGTTGATGAAATTAGTCATGCTATCGGTATTGCTAAAGTCATTCCCATCATTAAGTCTTTGGTAGAAAAAGAGGTGGTTATTACCGATGAAGAAATTAAGAATCCATACAAACCAAAAATTGAAACATATATTCAATTGGCAGAACCATTTGCTTCGGATGAAAAATTATTATACGAATTATTAGACACATTAAGTCAATCTAAAAAGAGAGAAAAACAGGCCAACATACTTCTTAACTTTCTAATGATACAACAGAAAGAAAAGTCTGTTCCAATGAATCAATTCTCAATTAAAAGGAATGATTTTCTAAAAGAGACAGCGGTCTCAATTGCTCGATTAGAGACATTAATATCTAAAGGGATATTCAAATGTGAAGAAAAAGTAGTAAGTCGTTTAGAAGATTATGACGCCCGTCAGGAAGTTAAAGACATTCAATTATCTGAAGAACAACAGAATGCAATCGATGAAATTCAAGAGAAATTCTCTGAAAAGTCTGTTGTTTTACTTCACGGTGTCACGGGTAGCGGCAAAACAGAAATTTACATCAAACTCATTAATCAAGTATTGGAATCAGGGAAACAGGTACTTTATTTGCTTCCTGAAATAGCTTTAACCTCACAAATTGTCAATCGTTTACGAAAATATTTTGGTACAAAAGTGGGCGTTTATCATTCAAGATTTAACGAATACGAACGGGTTGAGATATGGAATCGTGTCTTTGGTACTGAAAAAATAAATACAGAGGAGCATAAATATCAACTCATTTTGGGGGCACGTTCTGCCCTTTTACTTCCTTATCAAAATTTGGGATTAATTATAGTAGATGAAGAACATGACGGCTCCTATAAACAACAAGATCCTGCTCCGCGATACCACGCACGCGATACTGCTATTATGTTAGGAATAATTCATCAGGCGCACACTTTGCTAGGTACCGCAACGCCCTCAATCGAAACTTACTACAATACACAACTTGACAAATACGGACTTGTCGAATTGAACCGACGTTATGCCACAAGTCAAATGCCTGAAATTTGGACTGTTGATCTAAGGCAAGCGGCGAAACTCAAACAACTGCAAGGGAATTTCTCGGATTTTTTATTGCAACATATTCGAGAAGCTCTCAAGAATAAAGAACAAGTAATTCTTTTTCAAAATAGACGTGGATATTCATTGCGCTTATTTTGTAATGCTTGTGAAACCATGCCCACATGCATTCACTGTGATGTCACACTCACTTATCACAAAAAAAGCAATTTGTTAAAGTGTCACTATTGCGGTTATGCCATTGATGTTCCAGAAGAATGTCCTACGTGCAAAAGTAGAAATATAGAAATGAAAGGATTTGGAACAGAAAAACTTGAAGAGGAAATTCAATCTTTTTTTCCTGAAGCAACCATTATGCGTATGGATTTAGATACGACACGATCAAAGACAGCCTACCAAACCATCATTTCCGATTTTGAGAACAAGAAAATAGATATTTTAGTAGGAACCCAGATGGTTACCAAAGGTTTAGATTTTGACAATGTCAGTGTAGTTGGGGTACTCAATGCAGATCACCTCATTTCGTTTCCTGATTTTCGTGCCTTTGAAAGAGCTTTTCAAACCATTGCTCAAGTAAGTGGTCGTGCCGGAAGAAAAAGTACCGCAGGCAAAGTGATTATCCAAAGTTATCAACCAAAACATCCTGCTTTACAATACGTTATCAGCAATGATTATGTATCAATGTATCGGAATCAAATTAAAGAGCGGGAATCTTTTCATTATCCTCCAATATACAGACTTATTAAGATCACCTTAAAACACAAGGAAGAACAAATTGTCAACAAAGGGGCAGAAGCATTAGCTCCGATTTTACGCAAAGCATTTCCCGAACAAGTATTAGGACCGGAATTTCCTCTTATTTCAAGAATTCAGAACTACTATTTAAAAGATTTCTGGATTAAGTTTCCTAAGAACGAAAATTTAGCTACTAAAAAACACCATCTTCAACATATTATCAATCAGTTTTTAGGACAAACTCCTCATAAAACCATTCGCATTATCATCAATGTAGATTGCTGACATAATAAAATTAGAAAAGAGTATAATCTCACCATTTTATTTTTAATAGAATTTAAAAAATTATGTATCTTTGCACCTTGAAAAATAAAATCATAAAATTATGGCAACTTCAGAAAAATTAGGAACTAAAAAGAATGAACACATACAAGGAAAAGAAAATTTCCTCACGAAGATTATTAATTTTTACAATAATAATGAAAAAATTATATTTGGAATTCTCATCGGCATTCTTGTTGTCGTAGGAGGATTGCTTGCTTTTAATAAATTTTATTTGAAACCGCTGAATCAAAAAGCTTCTGCTCTAATGGTTCAACCAATCAAATTTTTCGTTCAAGGAGATTCTGCATCTTTAAATATAGCACTTGAAGGAAATGATGATATTGATGGATTTTTGACCATTGCTTCTGATTTCAAATTGACTAAAACAGCCAATACGGCCAATTTATATGCTGGATTAATTTATTTAAAACAAGGAAATAAAGAAGAAGCTTTAGATTATCTCCTCAAGTTTAAGAAAAAAGAGGATGTTTTATGGTATAATGCACAAGCAATTATTGGTGACATCTATGACGAAATGGAAGACACTGATAAAGCGATCAAGTATTACAAAAAAGCTTGTGAAAGTGAAAATAATTTTTATGCTCCTATTGCTTTATTTAAGTTAGGACAACTTTATGAAAGACAAGAAAAATGGGAAGATGCATACGAAACTTACCAAATGATTGAAGATAATTTTTATCAGCAATACATCAACATGGGCGTTGACAAATGTTTGGAAAGAGCTAAAATATACGCCGAGAAATAAAACATGGAAGAAAAAAAGAAAAACCTTTCTCATTTCAATTCTTTCAAGCTTCCTTCACCTCAAAACATCACCATCGGCATTATTGTCAGTGAATGGAATGATTTTGTAACAGAAGCTTTAAAAGAGGGCGCCATTTCCACTTTACTTGAATTTGGGCTCAAGAAAGAACAAATTGAGGTTCATTACGTACCGGGAAGTTTCGAGTTACCCACAGCAGCGGTAATGCTTTTAGAAGCTCATCCCGATATTGATGGAATTATCTGTTTAGGATGCGTTATCCAAGGAGAAACAAGACACTTTGAATTTATTTCCCAAGCTGTAGCCACAGGAATAATGAAAATTGGAGTTGAATATGCCTCTCCTGTGATTTTTGGAGTGCTCACCTGTGATACCATAGAACAGGCGAAGGAACGAGCCGGAGGGAAACATGGAAACAAAGGAGTTGAAGCAGCTGTCAGTTGTCTTAAAATGCTTGCATTAGAAAGAAAACTTAAATGAGAATTGTCTTTTTAGGCACACCGGAATTTGCTGTTGCTACCTTAAATGCCCTTTATCAGGAAGGACATGATATTGCAGCAGTTGTAACCGCCCCGGATAAACCGGCCGGTCGAGGACAAAAAATGCATTATTCTGAAGTTAAAGAATTTGCACTTGCTCATCATCTCCCAATACTGCAACCCGAAAAACTAAAAAATGAAGATTTTATTCAATCTCTAAAAGAATTAGGGGCAGATCTATTTATAGTCGTTGCATTTCGAATGCTCCCGGAAGCCGTTTTCACTATTCCGCCTAAAGGAACATTTAATGTTCATGCTTCATTATTACCAGACTATCGAGGAGCTGCACCGATTCATCATGCTGTAATGAATGGAGAAAACAAGACCGGAGTAACCACATTTTTCTTAAATAAAGAGATTGACAAAGGAGACATTATTGCATGCCGTGAAGTAGAAATCGGACCGGAGGAAACAACCGGAGAGTTATATCAACGATTAATGGTTGAAGGTGCCCACCTTGCTGTTTATACTATTAATTTAATTGAAAAGAACCAATGCATTCCATATTCGCAAGAAAAATTAACAAATAAATTACTAAAGCCTGCCCCGAAAATTGAAAAAAAAGACACCTTAATAGATTGGGAACAGACAGCAGAAGTTATTCATAACAAAATAAGAGGATTATCTCCTTTTCCTGGCGCTTATACCCGAATAAAAAATAAAGAGGGCGAAATATTCACTATCAAGTGTTATAAAGCTAAAATTTTACAGGAAAGGTCAATAGAACAACCGGGAAACGTTACTATTGTTAATGCAAAACTAATGACTGTAGCTACTCAAAACTTTCAAATTTCCCTACAAAACATACAGTTTCAAGGTAAAAATAGCATGAAAATAGAGGATTTTTTGGCTGGTTTTAGGTCTGAGAAATACACTTTATTCTTGTTTTAATGTAATTTTTTAATAATAAAAACTTGTTTTATTAACAATATATCATTTTTATAAACAATAACAATTGGTATATTCCGAATGAATTAAATATCGATTAACTTTGCAAGTTATGAGATATGTAATAATTAACCCCTTTTTATTAACCATTTAAATATATTAACATGAACAAAGCTGAATTAGTTAATGCAATTGCTGAAAAAGCAGGATTTACCAAAGTACAAGCCAAAAATGCTATTGAAGCATTTATGGATGTAGCAACCGATTCACTCAAAAAAGGTGAAAAAGTTTCTTTGATTGGTTTCGGAACTTTCGCAGTTACCAAACGTGCTGCAAGAAAAGGACGTAATCCTCAAACCAAAAAAGAAATGTTAATTCCTGCTAAAAACGTTGTAAAGTTCAAAGCAAGCTCAGAACTTGCTGCCACTGTGTAACAACTTTTTTGTGGTAATAAAAAAGCCCGTTATTATATGATGGGCTTTTTTTATGACCTTTCATCTCCTTCATAACAAATTTCATTATGCAACAAGAGTTAATTGCTTATTTATCGAGTTTTATTACAGAAGAAAGAAATCGCAAATTAAAAGAGGTTCTTGAACAACGAACCCGATTCATAACGGTTGTTTTGGAAGATCTGTATCAAACACAAAATATTAGTGCGGTAATGCGTACATGTGAGTGTTTTGGCGTACAAGATGTTCATATTATTGAAAAAGAAAATGATTTTCAAATTCATAGTGCCATTTCTATGGGAGCGAATAAATGGTTAAATTTGTACAACTACAAAAATAATCATAACAACATTCGTGAATGTATCAAACATTTAAAGAATAAGGGATATCGAATTATCGCTACAGTTCCTACGGAACAAAGTATTTCGATAGATGAGCTGGCTTTGGATACTCCAATCGCTTTCTGTTTTGGAACAGAATTAACAGGACTTTCCAACGAAATCGTGGATATGGCAGATCAGTGCGTCAGAATTCCCATGTATGGATTTACGGAAAGTTTTAATATATCCAATTCTGCGGCCATCATTCTTTCCTATTTTATTGAAAAAATAAAAAAAGAAAATATAAATTGGACTTTATCTGAAGAAGAAAAAGAGACTTTACACTTTGAATGGCTCCGAAAATCCGTAAAAGAATCATCATTAATTATTGATAAATACTTAACAATAAGAAATTTAGAATAAAAACAAAAAAAAGTAAAAGAATATTGTTCAATTAAAAATAAAATTGTACCTTTGCAGTCGAATTTTGATATTAATATATAAAGGGATAAAACAATGAAAAGGACCTACCAACCATCGAACAGAAGACGCAAAAATAAACACGGATTCAGAGAAAGAATGTCGACTGCAAACGGTCGTAGAGTATTGGCTTCACGTAGAGCCAAAGGAAGAAAAAAGCTTACTGTTTCCGATGAAAGTATGGGGAAAAAATAGTAATCTGTAAGTTTACTTTTCATAACCACTATTGAAAGAGTTTATTACCCTAAAGTAATAAACTTTTTCTTTTTATATACTTTTCACCTATTTTTTGTATCTTTGAGGTCATCTAAA
>CAZWCI010000005.1:0-1289 GCA_964632815.1 uncultured Lentimicrobiaceae bacterium
ATATGAATATTTCAAGATTAGATCAAATAATTGATTTGGTGAAAACCAAACAAAAAAAAAGGTTGGTGGCTGCATTTGCAAATGATGAACATACGATTGAAGCCGTGAATCATGCTGTAGAAATGGGTATTGTTGAAGCTACATTGGTGGGCGATGAATCTAAAATTAAAGAGGTGTGCAGTCAATTGAAAATTGATGTTGCAAAATTTAAGATTGTTTCCGAAAAAGATGAGGTGAAAGCAGCAGCTCGTGCTTGTGAGTTGATCAATAACGGAGAAGGAGATGTACTGATGAAAGGTCTTTTGCCCACAGATAAATATATGCGTGCCATTCTTGATAAAGAAAAAGGATTAACTCCACCTAATGCGATTCTGACACATGTTGCAGTAATTGAGAATCCTAATTATGCTAAATTATTGGTTGCAAGTGATTGTGCCATAATCTTGAATCCGGATTTGAAGCAAAAACAAGCAATTTTGAAATATTTGATTGGTGTGGCTAAAGCCATTGGCGTGGAAAAACCGAAAGTTGCATTAATTGCAGCTACGGAGCAAATGTCTCCCGCAATGCAGGCTTGTGTTGATGCAGCAATCATTTCTAAAATGGCAGCCAGAGGTCAGATTAAAGGTGCTGAAGTAGAAGGCCCTCTTTCTTTAGATGTAGCTTTGGATGCAGAAGCAGCTCAAATAAAGGGAATGAAAGATGGTGTTGCAGGAAATGCAGATTGCCTTCTTTTCCCAAATATTGAAAGTGGAAATGTATTTTATAAATGTTGCACTAAGTTTAATAAAGCGGAAGTGGGCGCCATTTTAGTCGGAGCGAAAGTGCCTTGTGTCCTCTCTTCCCGCGGAGATTCCGCAAAAACAAAACTCTATTCTATTGCAGTAGCAGCAGCTTTTTCAAAATAGCAGTTTCTAAAACATGTATCCTATCTTGACGTAGAAATTACTTTTGCTCGCACCATCTTGGGTGTCAAACGGAAGTGCCCAATCTACAGAAAGAATAAAATTCTCATTCATGGCAATTTTTAAGCCAACTCCTGCAGAAATATGTGGCTTGTATATGGCTTTTTTATCAAAATTAAAATAGTCATCCAAAGTCCCTAAATCAAAATCAGGATCCGTTGCTTGAATTGCACTGATTACATCATTTTGATTCAATTCATAGGGTTGAAGAACCATTCCTAAATCTACAAAAGGATTAAATCCGATATAGAAATTTTCTTTTTTGATTTTAAATTTAGCAACTTTAAAACGAAATTCGGCATTTGCAAATCCAAATCCGTTGCT
>CAZWCI010000005.1:1389-11445 GCA_964632815.1 uncultured Lentimicrobiaceae bacterium
TAAATTTAGCAACTTTAAAACGAAATTCGGCATTTGCAAATCCAAATCCGTTGCTTAATATCCGATTGCGCAATACCCCGCGTAATGAATTTCCTCCGCCCAATCCTTCATATAATACCCGCTGCATATACATCTGATTCATGTACGAATTGAGATAGAATGGGCTTTTTCCGCTCGTGGTTAACTGAACTCCGACACGATAGGCAAATGATATGTAATCTTTGTAAATAGGCACATAATGACGAAAAGTGGCATTTAATTTTAAATTATTAAACTCTTGTTGGTCTCCAAAAGCCGCTGTATAGGTTAAAAAGACATCTGTAAATATACCTTTTGACGGATTTTGCTGTTTGTCACGACTGTCATAAGTTATTCCACCATGAATATAAGGATGCCACCCCCCATTTTTTTCATTTTCTTGAATTAAGCCCCATAAAACATATTTATCATATAAACCATCCATTTCCGGTAATTTTTTTGCCTCTTTTTTGCCGCGGTTTAGAAAATCTATGTTTACCGGTCCTGCCATATATCCCAAAACTCCAATTCCACCGTTCCAATAAAAACCTTCTCCTAATTTGCCCTGCATGTCAGCAGAAAAGCGGAAAATATCTCTTTTGAATTTGTAAAAAGCACGACTCTTATACCCTTCTTCTTCAGTATATTTTTTTGAATTTCTCCAATTATCGTTAAAAACAGATTGATATCCATTAAATCCGTAAAAATCACACATGGCATCAGGTAGGTAAGAAAGATCTATAGAGAGTCGATGATTAGGAATTAAATATTTAGAATCATAAAAAAAACGAAAAACACCATATCTTTTTGTAGTGTATGATGCCTCTGCATAAAAAGAATGCAAATATTCGGGATAAGTGGAACCATCTCCAAAATAGTAAATATTGGTGAGTGCTCCGTATTGAAAGCCAAGGTCCGCATCGTAGGATATGCTCGGTAAGGCCCCAAAAGTCCATCCGCGTCGTATTCCGTCCGCATCTTTTTCCTTTTTCTTCTTTTTTGTCTTTGTGCTATCCTTTTCCGTATCATAAGGATGATCCTTCTCAGACTGAATAGTTATCATATTTTCTGCATACGAAGAATAAGTAAAGAAAAAAACGAAACATAATGAAAATACAATAATTTTTTTCATAATTTATTGAATTTAATATAATTTTGAAATTATAATAATACCTGCTTCTTGTTTTAGAATGAACTAAAATAATTTAAAAAAGTAAGATAAAGATACTCCTAAATAAGTCCCGATAGCATAACCAATCAAACCGATAACAATTCCACTGATAAGGACTTTCTTATTTCCCATTGCCCCAACAATCGGTGGAATGAAAGGAGGAGAACACAATAACCCGATGTGCGCTACTGTAAATAAATCTCCGCTAACCTTGAATAATTTGGAGAAAAATAGATGTAAAAGGACAGAGGTAATCATGATAAATAAGATAAACCAGAAAAATGTCAATACAGAAGAATCAATTTTTGCAAGATTAAACTGTGATGCGACCACTACACTGAAAATGAGAATAAAAAACATACCCAATTCAAAAGTTTTGGGGAGGTTGCGAATGGTTTTGTTAAACGAAGCAATAATTGCCAATGTCGTGATTGTAAGGATGATGATAAGCTCATTGAGCTTGCCGGTAAGTAAGAGTGATAATCCGGCTCCGATAGCTAACAAAAGAATGGAAATCAATAATCCTAACATCATCTTAGGGAAATGTTTGTTGGTGAACATTCCCTTATAATTTTCAAAAGCATCTTTTTCTACTTGTAAACTATTCGCATCTACAGAAATACTTTCATCCGGATAGGGAAGAATTTTCCGAAATACTTTGTACCCGCCTCCAATGATGAACATGATTAAAGGAAATGTAACCAACATTTCAAAAGTGTATGTCAACGTTATAACATTGGGGTCTATATGTAAAGCGGATCCTAAAGCATAAAAATTCATAGTTCCTCCCGTGTAAATGGCTGTCATTAGTGCTGCTACATTTTCAATATTCTCAATTCCGGAATTTCTGAATATAAAAAAACCGGCAATAACTGTGATGACTATCGAAAAAACACCTCCGATTAAAGCGGCAATAGTCTTGGGTAAAGATTTTGTCCATAATTTAAAATCAGAATTGAATAACATTAGTGGAATAGCCAATGGAACTGTGATATTCATAATCCATGACTGAATTTGTCCCATGGTGGTTTTGGTTGTAACCTGAGTGAGAGGGTCTATTATTTCTAACGGAGGAACCAAGCCGAGTAATGCCATGATTACCCCAACCGCATAAGCTAAAATTACGGTGCCAATTGTTCTTACCCAACTGAATTTTTTAAATAAAAAAATAATCAAAATTGGTGCTATCAGATAAACTACGGAAATAATAATAGTTTGCATAATAACTTGGTTTGTTAATAAAAGTTAATTAATGCAAAAATAGAGAAAAATTAATACAAAACATATTTTTATACCAAAAAAGAGAATTATTTTTTAATAATTTTCTTTTTTGAGAAATTATGATAGTAGAATTTCCGGAGGATATTTTTTTATTTAAAGTTTATCTTCTTGAAGAATAAATAAATTCATAGCAATTTGATCTGCAAAGAGTTTACCGGTATCTGTCAATTGATAATAATTATTATCGATAATATAGTGTGATGGTTCTAAAGTTTGAAAATAATTTCGGACATAAAGTTCTTTCTCATCTCCGAAGCGGGCTCTGATTTTATCAATATCAATTCCTTCTGCTGTTCGAAGATGTAATAAAATGTATTCATTGAAATGGTCTGTTTCAGAGAGGGTTTCGGTTTCATAATGACATACTCCGATCTCAATTTGTTGAATATAAGTGTTGTTATTTGCAACATTCCATCGACGAGTTTGTAAATTATATGAATGTGCTGAAGGACCAAGTCCTAAATAGGGTTTACCTTCCCAATAAGCATAGTTATGTTTTGAAATCCGCTTATTTTTTGCAAAATTTGAAATTTCATATTGTTCGAAGCCGGCTTTACGACTCTCTTCAAGTAAAAGATAATAATCTTCAATAAACTGTTCTTCACGAAGTTGAGTGAGAATACCCCGTTTGATTTTTGTTTGTAAAAGCGTATTTTCTTCAATACTTAATGCGTAAGCAGAAAGATGTGTAATCGGATATGAATAAGCAGTTTGCAAGTCAGAAAGCCACATAGAACCTGTTCGTTCCGAAATCCCATAGATCAAGTCAATTGAAATATTTTTAAACCCTGCGCGAAGTGCATTATTAATGGCCTTTTTAGCTTCTTCACCATTGTGTCTGCGGTTTAAAAAGTGTAAAATGGAATCATGAAAAGATTGAATGCCAATACTCATCCTATTGACACCTAATTTACGCAGAGATTTGAGATATTCCAATGTAAGAGTTTCAGGATTGGCCTCAAAAGTAAATTCAAGATTTTTATCAAAAAAATAATGACGTTTTAATGTTTCTAAAATTATCGAAAGATCTTGTGCGGACAATAAAGAAGGAGTCCCTCCTCCAAAAAAGAGGGTCTGAATAGGAGCATGCGATAAATAGTCGGCACTTTGTATGATTTCTTTTTGTAATGCTTTAATATAGGCCTCTTTTTGCGATAAGGATGTGGTCGAATAAAAATTGCAATAGATGCATTTTTTCGTACAAAAAGGAAAATGGATGTATATGCCGCTCATCTGATCATGGAATATAAAAAAACTCCGAAGATTAGTTCGGAGTTCGTACCGCATAGGGGATTCGAACCCCTGATTTCAAGGATGAAAACCTTGCGTCCTAGGCCAACTAGACGAATGCGGCGCATGTTTTCTTTTGAGGCTGCAAAAATACAACTTTTTTAAATACAAACAATACTTTTTATAAAAAAAATGTATTTAGATTGTTTTTTTTGAATGTATTCAATTTTAAAGCAAATTTTGATTGAAATTTACGGAATTACCCATCCCCAATTCTTTAGATAAGTGTCAGAAAAATGATATCTTTGCATTTTATAAAATTTTCTTGGAGGAAAAATGACACAATGTGCTTTGTATGAAATGGCTTATGATAAGTTTTCAGAGTTTCTTGAAAAGAATTCATATAAGAAAACTCCGGAAAGATTCATCATACTTAAGAAAATTATACAAATAGGAGGAGTCTTTAAAATTGAAATGATATTTGAAGAATTAAAAAAAGATAAATATCAATTGAGTAAAGCCACTATCTATAATACGGTCCATTTATTGGAAAAAGCCGGATTTGTTAGGCGAAGTTGGGTGACAATCGAACCTGTATATGAATTTATTCTTCTCTCCAACCAGACATCAATACATTGGGTTAATGAAGATATGGATATTCGAGAAGAAACGGATTCCCAAATTGAACAAGAAATTCTGAACTTTATTGAAAAAAAATGCAAAAAGAAAATTTGTAAAGCAATTTTCTACACAAAAGGAAAATGATATAAAAAAAAATGTAATTTTGGCCAATGTTATTTATAAAATGAAAAAAGAATGAAAAAGAATAATTTTGTTATCGTATTTTTATTTTTAATGTCTTTATTTTGCGTTCAATCATCTCTGTTTTCACAGAAACTGAAACCGGAAGATGTTCCTACGTCAGTAATGAATGCATTGGACTATGAATATCCGGGCGTTAAAGTCTCTTCATGGGAATTGATTGAAAATCAGTTTGTCGCTAATTTTAAAATCGACGGACTGGCATCTAAAGCCTATTTTTCAAATGTAGGAGAATGGGTTAAAACATTAATGCCTATTCCCCGCAAGGAACTTCCTACAGCAATTATTCAATACGTTGAGAAAGAATATCCAAATTTTGTGATTGCTATTTCAGCACTTCAACAAAAACCCGGTGAAAAAACTCACTATTATTTAGAAGTTAAAAAAGATGGAATTGGCCAAGCTTCCTCCAATTTATCTTTTACCGATAGAGGAGACTTGATGCAACGGAATGATCCACCGGGATTTACTTTGGAAGAACCTAAGCCACAAGCGACTTCACCTAAATCTCAAGAAAAACCTTCTTCCGACAATCAAGAGAAAAGTTCAACCAAACAGAAAGCTAAAGTTAAAGATGAACCCCAAAAGCAAAATGTTGAAATTAATGAATCTTCAATTCCTCCTATTGTTTCTAAAACTCTGAAAAAGAAAGCATCTCGTCCCGAAAATTTGAAATGGTATCGTGTGGATTCTTTTTATGTTGCTAAATGTACTGCTCAAGGAAAAGAAAATGAGATCTTTATAACTCCTAATGGGGTATGGGAAAAAACGATTATTCAATTGCCAGAAGAAGCAGTTACGGGAAATATGCAAAAACATCTGAAATCGTATTATAGGGGATACCGATTTGCTGCAGCTCGAAAAGAGATGAGAGCCGATAAGAAAGATCGAAATTATGTTGAAATTTATGAAAAAAAGAATTGGAAAGATAAATTGGTCACGACCATCATATTTGATAAATCAGGGAAACTTTTGAAAACAATTGATCCAGACTATACAATGGGGCAAAATAAGAAATCTGAGGAAGATACGGATCTTGATTCTTATTATGCAAAAATTGATGAGGAAAGACATTTAAGTGGAACTAAAATTAGATCCAGAGATCTTCCAACAGATCTTCAATCATATATTTCTCTTAACTATCCTTCATATCGTTATAAATTGTGTACGTTGATTGAAGATGAAGACTTAGGTTCTATCTACAAAATTGAAATAAAAGAAGAAGGATTAGGACTTAGTTCGGAAACGTTGTATTTTAGTAAAGTCGGAAAGTTCTTGAAAAAAGAAGGGGCCGAAAGTGAAAATGATTTAGGTTTACAAGAGGAACAAAAAGAGACCAATATTGAGATTCCTGAAAAAGTGTTAACTGTGTTTAAAGCGAAATATCCAAGAGTCGTTGAACCTGAATGGAGTTTAAATGAAGAAAATCATTATAAAGTAAGTTTTAATGGTACCCGTGGAAAGACAATTTGTGTCTATGATGCGGAAGGGGTAAGTCTGGAGACCTATTCCGCTCTTAGTCCCGATAATCTTACTCAAGCGATTGCCGATTATATTAAGAAAAATGCCAAAGGGGCTAAAGTTCTTGAATATTATACTGTTAAAAAAGCGGATAGAAAAACCTATTATCAAGTTATTATTGAATTGAAAAAAACTAAAGAAATTCAAACCTTGTGGTTTACCAACGCCGGAAAGATTGTAGAATAATTAAAATTAAACCAGTGAATTATTTAGAATATAAAATTATTTTTTCTGTGGCAGAACCATGGAAAGATATTATCATTTCCATGCTTGCTGAAGAAGGATTCGATAGTTTCGCGGATGGAAATTCAGAAAATGAGTTGTGTGCTTATGTGTCCCAAAGTATGCACCAACCCGAAAAGGTGCAACAGTTGCTTCAGAATCACGGACTTCCCGTAGAATTATCCTTTTCGGTAACTGAGATGGAAAATCGTGATTGGAACGAGGTGTGGGAGTCGAATTACACGCCGGTTTTAATTGCAAACAGATGCTACATCAGAGCCCCCTTTCATGAACCCCACCCTAAAGCAGAAATAGAAATTGTGATTGAACCTAAGATGTCCTTTGGAACAGCCCATCATGAAACTACTGCGTTGATGATAGAATTATTATTAGATGAACCGCTTTTTGGAAAATCCTTACTTGATATGGGCGCCGGAACAGGTGTACTCGCAATTTTGGCTCGAAAGAAAGGTTCTAATCCTGTTTTAGCTGTTGATAATGATGAATGGGCCTATCGGAATAATATTGAAAATAATGAACGAAATCAAGTTCCCGATATTGAAGTTAAACTCGGAGATGCTTCTTTGTTAACAACACAAAAATTTGATATTATCTTAGCTAATATCAATCGCAATGTATTGCTTAATGATATTCCGAAATATGTTGCATGCCTTAAAAATGAAGGAAATCTTTTTATGAGTGGTTTCTATAAAGAGACAGACTTGGATATGATTGTGCATAAATGTGCTGAACATAAATTGTCCTTAGTTTGTTATAAAGAAAAAAACGGATGGGGCGCTGCGAAGTTTGTGAAGTCATAAATTTCAGATGATCAGCTTTTGATTCCGGAGGGCCATCATTCGTATAAAGATAAATTTATTAACCTTTAAATTTTAAAATTATGTTTGAATTACCCAAATTGCCCTGGAACCCAGAAGAATTAGCACCTGTGATTAGTGCCGAAACCATTTCTTTTCATTACGGAAAACACCACCAGGCATATGTAAACAATCTTAACAACCTTATTAAAGGCACAGAATTCGAAAATCTTTCGTTAGAAGAGATAATTATGAAATCTTCCGGTGGAATTTTCAATAATGCAGCTCAAGTATGGAACCATACCTTTTATTGGGAATCTATTACTCCGAAACCCATATCTCAAATCCCCACAGGTTCGTTGGCGGAAAAAATCAATAGAGATTTCGGATCTTTTGAAGAATTTAAAACTAAGTTTTCACAAGCCGCAGCAACCTTGTTCGGATCCGGTTGGGCTTGGCTGGTAGTTGATAAAGATGGAAAATTAAGTATTGTCCAAGAAGGAAATGCTGGAAATCCCATGGTGAAAGGTTTAAAACCTCTTCTTACCTGCGATGTATGGGAACATGCATATTATATTGATTATCAGAATAGAAGACCTGATTATATCCAACAATTCTGGACACTTGTGAATTGGAAAAAAATTGCCGAAAGATTAGGCTAATTTTCTTCTGTTGATAACTGAATGATGTTGAGGATAACTTGTGTCGCCTTTTCCATTGACTCAAGTGTTATATATTCATACTTCCCATGAAAGTTATGTCCACCGGCAAAAATATTAGGACAAGGAAGTCCCTTGAATGATAAATTTGCCCCATCAGTGCCTCCGCGAATCGGCATGATGATCGGAGGTATTCCTGCTTTTATCATAGCTTTTTCTGCTAAAGTAACAATGTGAATTACCGGTTCTATTTTTTCTCTCATATTGAAATATTGGTCTTTAATCTCATAAGAGATTCTCTTTTCTCCTAATTTTTCGTTTAGAAATCCGGCAATAGTAGCGACTAATTTTTTCTTTTCCTCAAATTTATTTCTGTCATGATCTCGTATGATGTAATTCAGAATTGCATTTTCAACAGTTCCTTCCATTTTTGTCAGTAAGAAAAATCCTTCATATCCTTCGGTATATTGGGGACGTTGTTCCTCGGGAAGTAATGCGTTAAACTCCATGGCAATTAATTGGGCATTAACCATTTTATTTTTGGCATACCCCGGGTGAATATTCCGACCTTGAATCTTTATTTCAGCGGATGCGGCATTGAAATTTTCGTACTCAAGTTCTCCAGGAGCTCCTCCATCCATTGTATAAGCAAAATCACAACCAAACTTGGCTACGTCAAAATGAATAACACCTTTGCCAATCTCTTCATCTGGCGTAAACGCAACTTTAATCGTACCATGTTTTATTTCAGGATGTTGTATGAGATACTCCATCGCACAGATAATTTCGGCAATACCGGCTTTATCGTCTGCCCCCAATAGATGTTTTCCATCTGTTGTCAGTAGGGTTTCGCCCTTATAATGACATAATTCAGGAAAATCTTGTATTAAAAGGGCTGTTGAGGTTTCAGCATCCAACATAATATCTTTCCCATCATACTTTTCGATAATTCTGGGTTCTTTTACACCGGGCATATCAGGAGCCGTGTCGATATGGGCAATGAATCCAATAACAGGAATTTGTTCCGGTGTGTTTGCAGGTAATACCGCTGTTACATAACCATACTGGTCTTTTGAAGCATTTTTCATGCCTATTTTAGTTAATTCCATAACCAAATAGTCTCCGAATTCTAATTGACCTTGAGTACTCGGATAGGTCGAAGAATTGTCATCTGAAGTAGTGGCATACGACAAATACGTTGAAAATCTTTGCAAAAGTGTATTTTTCATGATATATATGTTTTTAATTATTCGTTTGATGAGTATATATTTGAACTTGGTCTCCGTTAATTGTGTAGGATTGTTCCGGGATAGACTCTATTATAGGTGCCGGAAGACCTTTTTTCCAATGGACATTGCCAATCAAAACCCGTGCTTCATCCCAATATCCTGAATTTAGAAACAAATCTAAAGTTTTCCGACCTCCTTCCACAATCACAGACGAGATATCTTGGGCATATAAGTATTTTAGAATATTCTCAATCTTTTCTTCTATTGAAGAGTATTGATACGAATTTTCATTAATGGTCACTTGATTTCGCTCAACAACTACAGGAATAGGACTTTTTCCTGGATAGAAACGAGTGTTGAGCTGTGGCTGATCACGGAGTAGGGTGTTGTAGCCAATAAGGATTGCATCTTCTTCACTTCGCCATTTATGAACCAAAACGCGAAGTTCTGGGTTGGTAATCCAATAGTCGATTTTCTCTCCAGGATTTATTCTTTCAACATCCATATATCCATCTAAAGTTTGCGCCCATTTAAGAATAATATAGGGGCGTTTCTTCCCGTGAAAAGTAAAGAATCGCTTATTAAGTTCCTTACATTCATCAGGTAAGATATTTTGAATTACCATTATTCCGGCTTCTTTAAGTTTTGAAATGCCCCGACCATTTACTTTTGAATTGGGATCGGATGTCCCGATAACCACTTTGGGTATTTCCCATTTGATAATTTCATCTGCACAAGGAGGAGTTTTTCCATAGTGGGAACAAGGTTCTAAATTGACGTACAGCGTTGCTTTTTTTAGTAATTCTTTATCATGAACTGCTGAAATTGCATTGATTTCCGCATGAGCAGCTCCGTATTTTTGATGCCATCCTTCTCCGATAATTTTATCTTCATATGTGATTACGGCTCCAACCATAGGATTCGGTTGAACTCTCCCTAGCCCTTTTGCTGCTAGTTGCAGGCATCGTTTCATGAAGGTATTGTGTGTTTCCGTAAGAAGATTAAAAGAATCCATGAAAATGAACGATAATTTATATTTCGTTTTTTAAAAATTGCTGACGAAGATTTTCGGGAAAACGTTCGAT
>CAZWCI010000005.1:11545-23219 GCA_964632815.1 uncultured Lentimicrobiaceae bacterium
TTTATATTTCGTTTTTTAAAAATTGCTGACGAAGATTTTCGGGAAAACGTTCGATGGTATATCGCAACATTGTTCTTGGCATTTGTTGGTATCTTTGTTCGGTGGAGAGAAATTCAATTTCAGCCTCAAAATTTCTTTTTCCAATTTCCCGAAGCATCCAACCTACGGCCTTTTGAATCAAATCATGTGGATGGGTGAGCAATAGTTTAGCCAAATCAAAAGTTGTTGAATAATCGTTGTTTTTGATAAAAAAATAGGTCGCAATAATGGCAATACGTTGTGTCCATAAATGTTTTTCCAACGCAAACTGATAGAGAATTTTCCGATCACGCTTCCATAGATGTCCCCCTAAAATTTGAGGAGAAGAAAGGTCTACCAAATCCCAATTATTAATTCGATTTCGATGTTGGATGTAAAAATCGAAAAATTCTTCTTTTTCTCTCTCATCTTTGGATTTTGTGTACATTTCGACTAAGAAAAGCAATCCGGTCATCCGACACTCGTGATAAGCATCTTCCAAGAGCAATTCTATCTCATTTAAAGGTAGCGAATGATACTTTTTTACTATAGCTCGTTGTTCGGGTACAACAACTCCAATAAATTGATCTCCGGCTCCGTATTGTCCTTCTCCTGTTTTGAAAAAATAAGGGAGAAATTCCCTCTTTTTCTCATCCGCAACCGCAAACAACTCTCTTTTTATCTCTTCAAAAGATATAGAGCCATTATGTTTTTGGTCGGAAATCATTTTGTGTTATTTATTATGATATAAAAAATAGGAAAGTGGCTGTAACTGTCTGTCAAAATGGAAGTACTGAAGGATGTAAAATTCATCGGGTTTATCTTTCAACATTCCGTAACATTTATCGCGGCTTATCTCAAGTCTTACCTGATCTACTAAATCATCTTCTTCTGAAAGATATTCAATATTTTCTTCTAATCGATATAAAAATAATTCTGTTATTTTCCCATCGGTATCTGTTAACTTAATGATTCTGAATAGATTATTTTCGATAATACTATCTTTTTTAGTTTTGGTCATTTCAGTAAGCAAAGTTTGATAGTTTTTTTCTCGAAATTCAGATAACATATCTAATACTTTGGTAGTATCGTAAGAAGTCAATTGGTTTCGTTTACTGTCAAAAAGGTCAAAAGAGCGAGGACTACTTTTAACAAGTGAAAAAGATTCTTCCGGATTCTTCAAGTCTATAAACTCAACAGATTGAATACGAGTTAATTTTGTTTGAAAAAGGACATGACTTCGCCAATCGGATTCAAATTGAGAAAATTGTGGTGTTATAAAACCCCGAAAACCGGGAATGTGAGCTATATAAGGCTCTTCCATTCCTTCTACATAAATATAGTTGGCTAAATTATCTTGTGTAGCAGGCCCTAAAAAGTACGTTTTTGTTTTACGTTCTTTTGTGAAAAATGGAATTCCGAAAATAGAGAATTTAGGGGCAATTTGATACACTTCGACTTTAGTTGATCCGACTGCAAGGGCTTTTGTGATATTTTCGAGTGCATTTTCGGGAACGGCTTGCCGAATCATTATATTATGCAATGTTCCTAAAACTGATTTTACATTGTATTGCATGGCCGGAATAGAGTCTCGCAACATCCATAAACCGTTTTGTTTCGTTAGAAGTACATTATTTCCATGCATATCTGCAATAAAAATCTTGGTTACGGAAGAAGTGTCTTTTATAGCAAGTGCTTTTGAATCAGGTATTTTATCATCAGAATTAAAAATAATCTCCTTTTGATATAATACAATAAAAACAGATAAAAGAATTAAAATTCCCGCAATGAGTATAGTGATTTTTTGTTTATTCATAAGTAGATAATCTTTACTTTTTTTGAACGGAACTTTTTTTGCTATATTTTATTTTCCGGAATATGATAAGAATTGTTCCCATTATAAAAATTAGGATTAACGGAATAGCGATATTAAGAAAAGCATATTTATTTTGTTCCGTTTTCATTTTTATTGGGTCTAAAGTACCAATTTTTAAACTCTTTGAACGAATTTGAAGTAAATCGTCATCAGCACTCAGATAATTGATGCAATTTAAAATAAAATCAGCATTGTCGTACATTTTATTGCTATACCGATCAAATCCGCAAGGGTAGGGTTGTCCTTTGTTGTCGACGGCATTACGAATTATATCTCCATCAGATACAAAGATTTGTCTTGTTGGAACAATGCTTTCACTTTTATAACCCAATTGCTTAATGGTGTCAAATTCAATCGGAAGGATACCCGCGTATGCAGAAGTAAATACTCCTTCAACCAGAACAGCAACAGGTAAATATTTAAAAGCAAATTCTTCCATATTTGGTATGGCACGTGCAACATTTAAGGTTACTATTGCCGGCGTCGGGATTAACTTGGTACGTTCCGAAGTGGTCATCAAAACATCTTTTTTAAGTCGCTCTTCCGAACCAACCACATCAATAGTGGATGCAAAATCGGATTTTATGTTCTTTATTCTCCGAACAATAGGGTGATCGCTAAAATTAACAATATCAGGGGTGTATGGAAATGCCATAAACTTATATTGGGGACTGTCTCCCATATTTCCAACATTAATCGGAATGGCCTGACAACTTAAGTCTTGAACGATATTTGTGTTTATTCGCACACCATATTTGAAGAAAATATTCTCCAATCTTAAGTTACGTGGAATTACAAAATTTTCAGGAGTGGCTTGAAGACTATCAATCGATGCTGTTGTGGGGTCAATTAGCCAAAGTGCTTTTCCGCCACGCATAATATGTTGATCAATAATATATTTATCATACTCACTAAAGGCTTTTGTCGGCTGAGCAATGATAAGTACATCGTATTTGTTTCCCTTTATTTTGATTTCTTGAGATAAAGTATCTACTACTTCAATATCACTTAAAATATTAATTCTGCCGTTAATTGAAATTCGCTCAACTTCATAAAATTTTTGTAATTGCCAATGCATCCAAGAAGTACTCATAAAATCCAATTCTCCGTGGCCTTCAATAAAAGCAATTTTTGATTTTTTCGGCTTAACAAGTTTGCGAATGGCATTCACAAAATTATATTCCAGCTCTTGCATGGAGTATTCTAACCAAGTAGTTCCTTGAGAAGGATCTGCAACTACGAGTGTAGCCGGTTGCTCGTGGGTTTTGTATGCAATCATCGCTCCCGGAATCACATAGTAAGTTGAAAATCCCGTTCCCTCTTCCCTGCTTATCGGTATCGGTCGTAGCCCTTTGCTGTTAAATTCCCCAAAAATGGCATTCATCTCTTCTCTTGTCTTTCCAGCAGTTGGATCAATAAATTCAAAATAGATGTTTTTTGAATAATTACGGAATGATTCAAGCATCTCTTTTGTCTTGTTTGCAAATTGACGATAATCGGCAGGTAAATTATCTCCTTTCAAGTAAACTTTTATATATACCTTATCATTTAAAGATTCTAATAGTTCAATCGTTGATGGTGAAAGAGAATGCCGTTTATCTTTCGTTAAATCAATTCTGAAATAGAGAAATGAAGAGATAATATTGATAGAGATTAAAATTAATATACTGGCAATCAGTCCGATGATGGCTGATCTTTTGAATTTTTTTCCGGCAGAAATATCTTTTTTCATTTTTTTCATTTTAAAAAGTTACCATTTTCTGCTTAATAAAGAGATCCGAGTGGAGAATAGGAAAATGAAAATGACACTACAGAAGTAGATGAGGTCTCTCGAGTCAATAACTCCTTTGCTGATGATTGCATAATGATGATCAATACCTATTGTTTTCAGATAATAACCAAAAGCTCCTAAAGATTCAAATGAATAGATAAATTCAAATCCGAAATGTAAAATAAAACAGATAGGTGCTGTAAGAATGAAAGCTACTATTTGATTGGAAGTTAAGGAAGAGATAAATATTCCGATGGAGATAAAAGTAGCCCCTAAAAACAATAGTCCGATGTAAGACCCGAACGTACTCCCGAGATCAATATTTCCAATTGGTTTTCCTAAAAAATAAACAGAAATAACATAGATTAATGTAGGAATAATGGCTATAATGAGCAATGTTAAACTTGAAAAGAATTTGGCAAGAATAATCTGAGTGTCGGAAATAGGTTTTGTTAGCAAAAGCTCCATAGTGCCTTGTTTTCGCTCTTCTGCAAAAGAACGCATCGTGATGGCCGGGACTAAAAATAGAAATAAAAATTTGGAGAGACTGAAAAATCCTTCCAAATCTGCAATTCCGGTTGATAAGACATTGTTTATGTTTGGAAATATCCATAAGAAAAGCCCGGTAACAATGAGAAATACCCCAATGAAAATGTAGCCGAGCAATGAACTGAGATATGATTTTATTTCTTTGATGTATAAGCTATACATAGTTTTCTAATAAAAAGTGAATTGCAAAAGTACAAAAAATTAGCATTACCTGCGAGGAGCGGATTTTTATTTTATAGCTCTTTGATATTGTGCTGCATTTCTGAGATGTTCGTTAGCACTTGATGTAAAATTATGATAACCTGATAAATCGGGTTTGGCACACATGAAAATATAGGAATGTTTTCGGTAGTGAAGTACGGAATCAATCGTTGAAGATTCCGGGATCCGAATCGGACCGGGAGGTAACCCTTCATAAATGTAAGTGTTGTAAGGAGAATCGACCTCAAGATGTTTGGATAATATCCGTTTGAGTGTAACATCCCCTACCGCAAACTTAACGGTCGGGTCTGCTTGCAATTTCATTCCTTTGCGGAGTCTGTTGATGTAAACTCCTGCAATAATGGATTTTTCCTCTTCTCTGAAGTTTTCTTCTTCTACAATGGACGCCAATGTGATAACTTCAACCGGAGTTAATCCAATCTCTTCTGCTGATTTTACCCTTTTTTCATTCCAAAAAGAGTTATAATATCCATACATCTTATCAAAAAAATCTGTAGCATCGATATCGTAATAAAATTCATAAGTATTTGGAATGAAAATAGAAACTACAGTTTGAGGGGTAAGTCCATATTTTTTTAAAAATGAGGTGTCATTAAGCAATTGAAGTAATTCCTGGTTTGAAAAAAGAAATTTGTCCTCTGTTTTTTGAACGAATTGTTCTTTAGTTCGAATATTATTAAAAGTAAATTTAACTGGATAATGTTGTCCCCGATATAGCTTTTTTATGAGATTAAGGTTATTTTCTCCCTTTTCGATATTATATTTTCCACGGGAAATATATTGCGGATATTTTATGGCATGGGCAACTAATTTGAATGATAAATTATTCTTGAGGATTTGATGTTTTAAAAGCGAGTCGGTAACTTGTTCAAAAGATGCATTTTTGGGAATATCTAAAACTGCTTCTTTTTGAGTATTAGGAATATAAACAAGATATACTCCGAATAAAATGGCAACTAAAAATAGGATGATGAGGGAAAAAATTACTTTTTTCATATAGATTTAGGATTAAAACATTGCAATATTAGTTCGTCACAATAGCCTTCTTGTGTAAGAATCCACTCTTTTTTATGGCCGCAGATTTCGAATCCCGCTTTTTTAAATAACTCAATACTTCCGGGGTTGTTTGTCATGATGTTGCAGTAGATCTGATGGAGGTGTAAAATGGAAAAAAGGTATTCTTTGACCAATGCGATACTTTCGGTTGCAAACCCTGAGCGGCGAAACTGTTCTGCAATTAAGATGCCGATACCCGCTCTTTTGTGAAACGGATCAAAATCAAAGATATCGATAATGCCTGCGGGCTGCGCACTCTTAATATCGTCAATAATGAGTCTTAGTTGTTTTGTTTCGTAAATATCTGCAACAGAAGAATCTATGAATTGTTGTAATGTGTATTTAGAAAATGGTTTTAAAGTATTGCTGATGGTCCATACTTCAGGGTCATTTTCCCAAAGATATAACAAGTCAACATCCCCGGGTTCCAATGCCCTTAACTTAATTAGATTTCCTCGTAAAATCATTATTTATCGTATTGAGTGATTAATGTTTTAATATGTGCCAATTCATCCCGAATTTTTGCAGCATCAATAAAGTTAAAATCTTTAACGGCATGCTCAAGATTTTTTCGAAGTATTTTTTCGTATTTGATTAATTGCTCTTTATTTAAAAGTTTTGGAATCTCTTTTTCTGCTGCAATGGGATCAATTATATTATGATTATCATATACAGTACGATTTTTTCCTTTTTCATTTTTGAATAAAGACTCTTCTTTTTCAGCTTTGATGACACTTTTTGGAGTGATATTATTTAATTTATTATATTCTAATTGTTTAACTCTTCTTCTTGCAGTTTCATCCATCGTGGCTTGCATGGAACGTGTAATCTTATTCGCATAAAAAAGAACTTTTCCGTTGATATGTCTTGCAGCACGACCGGCCGTTTGGGTTAGAGAACGTTCATTTCTCAAAAATCCTTCTTTATCGGCATCCAGAATCGCAACCAATGAAACTTCAGGAAGGTCTAATCCTTCGCGCAATAAATTAACGCCAACCAAAACGTCAATAGAGCCAAAACGTAAATCTTTTAAAATCTCCACACGATCCAACGTTTCCACATCCGAATGAATATATTGTGTTTTAATACCTATATTGATGAGGTAGGTGGAAAGTTCCTCAGCCATTTTTTTGGTAAGTGTTGTGACCAAAACACGCTCTCCTTTACTTACTGTAAGTTCAATTTCTTCCATTAAATCATCTACTTGGTTGGTGGCAGGGCGAACTTCGATGATTGGATCTAAAAGTCCTGTCGGACGAACAATCTGTTCTACAATTACCCCTGCAGATTGTCGCAATTCGTATTCAGCCGGAGTAGCACTCACATAGATAGTTTGTCCCACTAAAGCTTCAAATTCATCAAATCGTAACGGACGATTGTCCAATGCCGCCGGCAATCGAAATCCGTAATCAACCAGATTTTGTTTTCGGGAACGGTCTCCGCCGTACATTGCCCCAATTTGCGGAACAGACACATGGCTTTCATCAATGACCATAATGAAATCATCCGGAAAAAAATCCAAAATACAGAAAGGGCGTTCCCCGGGCTGACGTTTGTCAAAATATCTCGAGTAGTTTTCAATCCCGGAACAATAACCCAATTCTTTCATCATCTCCACATCATAAGTTACTCGATCTTCTAATCTTTTTGCTTCTAAATGTTTTCCGATGGATTTGAGATAATCTCGTTGCACTCCTAAATCAAGCAATATTTGTTCCACCGCATCATTCATCGATTGCTGAGATGTAACAAAAATATTTGCCGGATATAGAGTTAGCTCTTCCTGTTTATTAATAATTCCCCCCGAAATAGGTTCAATCTCATGAATTTCTTCAATTTCATTATCCCAAAAGATAATTCTAAATGCATTGTCATGATAGGGAGGGAAAATATCTACAGTATCTCCTTTAACTCGAAAACGTGCCGGAGCTAATTCCAATTCCGTCCGAGAATAGAGACTACTTACCAATCCGTGTAACAATTGATTGCGATCCAAAAGCATGCCTTTATGTAACTTAATCACATTTTTGGCAAATTCTTCAGGATTTCCAATCCCATATATGCATGATACGGAAGCGATTACAATAATATCTCGTCTTCCGGAAAGCAGCGAGGATGTGGTCCTTAAACGCAACTTTTCAATCTCCTCATTAATGGAGAGATCTTTTTCAATGTATGTATTCGTAGTGGGCAGATATGCTTCCGGTTGGTAATAATCATAGTAGGAAACGAAATATTCAACCGCATTTTCAGGGAAAAATTGTTTGAATTCCTGAAATAATTGTGCCGCAAGAGTTTTATTGTGACTTAATACCAAAGTCGGACGATTTACTTCTTGTAAAACATTAGCTATAGTAAAAGTTTTTCCTGATCCCGTAACCCCCAATAAAGTCTGTGCCTTGTCTCCTCGATTTAAACCGGCAGACAATTGAGTAATGGCAGAAGGTTGATCACCACTTGGGGTATAGGAAGATACTAACTTGAAATTCACAGTTATTTACACTGTTTGCAGATTACTTTTTTTACTTTTAAATTATCGGAAATGCAGATGGACATTTTATCAATAAGATTGCATAACCGCGTTTTGTCTCGTTCGGCGGCTAAAGTTACTGCATTTGCAAAATTATCACTCATATAGGTATCTTCTTTATGTCCGGCTACACTAACATAAGAGAAGATGAAATCGTTGGAGATACTTGGTGTTGTCAAAAATGGGTCCATCAAGGAAAGCGCATAATTATAATCTCCGTTTTTTATAAAAATCGAAGCTAATTTATAAGCATTTTGCCAACTATCAAGCTTTGGATTTCGAATCGTTTTGATTTTGGAGTACGTTGAGTTTAATAATGTTGCAGTTTCCATTGTTTGAGGAGATTTTTCTAAATAGTCAATAACCTTAAATTGAAACTCCAGATTAAGACTGTTTATTTTTTCTCTCGGAAGAAGAGGGTAGGTGTATAGTTTTTCTATTTCCATTTGCATGGTATTGATATCATTCATTGAAGTCAAAGAAATCCCGTTGATTTTACACAAATTATGATTAAAAGACACATAAGGATTTGCTGGATTTAAAGCAAAAATTTTCTCCATTTCAGTACACATGCTTTCCGTAATATTGTTCTCAACCAAGCATTTCATATAAAAATGATTGTTCAATAGCGGCTGAAATTGAGTTTTCATCGGAATCGAAATATTTTGAACTACTTTTGAAGCATATTTTTTATTTTCAATCTGAAGCATTATATATTTTTGAATTGCCATTGCCAAAGCAGTATTGTTTTGTGCTACCGTCTGATTGAATTTATAGATGACATAATCTTGTTCATGACTTCCCTCAATAGAGTAAGTAATATGCAGTACAATTTTTGCAAATCTGTGTTTACTTAAATAATCGGTTTCTAGTGCTTTTGCTATTTCTCCCTTATTTTTTGTCAATTGTTCGTATGCATTTTCTTTAGAAAATAGAGTTAAATCATAATAGTCTTCACTATAAACGACATCCCGTTTGAATTCTTCCCAACTATCATTGTATTCAATATTAAAAGAGATACTATTTTGACCATATTTTTGTTGAAAGGCACTTTTAATACTCTCTGCTCTTTTTTTCTGAAGTTGAATTTGTTTGGTATCCTGACTATAATTGAGAGAATTATGAGCAATAATGTCTACTTTGTTTATTGTAAAATAAGGTTTTTTTAAATCTTGAATAAAAGGAGCGATATCTTCAAATGTAAAAGTAGTTTTATTGGGTGAAAAAGGTATAAGAAATTCGATACTTTCTGTTTCTGCTACGGGCACAAATTCTCCTTTGATCGGAATTGTAGTTTCATCTTTTAGAAAAGGTATTTTTTCTTGATAAGCAGCATTCTTACACTCTATATTTTTTTTGATAATGGTTCGGCATACTGATTTTGCTTTCAAAATCATTACCGTGACTTCAAAATCATTATTGGTAATCTCTTCGGGTACAGTAGCAATCAACGCCTGTAATTTGGTTGATTTCTTTTCCGTGATTTCATTCGCATTAAGCAACATTTCATAAGTGATGGGTTTTGTCATAAATCCACGGTTCAAACGATCATTATCAATGATATTTGCCTTGTCACAATCATATTGACTCTCTTGAACAAAATCCAATACAATGGCATCATCCTCTTTCCCAATTAATTTGCGAAGTTTTTTGTAATCATCACAGATGAAATAAACATCATCGCCTTGAAGTTTTATATATTCGGATAATACTTCTAAATTGTTATCTTCCATGCACTTTTTACAAAGTTGTTCATCATAATCATATAATCCCATTTTGCTCTTCGTAAAAGGAACCTCTTTTTGGTAAACGGGAGGCTTCCCATGATTTAAAGTCCGATCATTCCCTAAAACATAAGAAACATATACATTTTTCATATCTTTATCAACCCCAACTCCAATCCCAATAAGAGTGTATTTTTTATCAAAGAGAATTTCAGCCTGTTTCATATTTTTCAGGATAGGTTTGATTAGCTCCAGACAAAGATCATAGTATGAATATTCTTCAATTCCCCTTGAAGATTTTGCTTTTGAAGCTAACTCGGTGGCTCGGTGTGTGTATCCCACAAGCCTGAGTCGCTGAGAAGTATATTTGTACGGAGCAATATTTTCAATAGTCCGTGTCATTTTTTGTGCTTGATATTCAGCTTGCATCTGCGCAATAGAATCCATCTTTATATTTTGTTTAAGAGGTAGAGAAAAAAAGAATTCCGCGCGTGCCGCATTAATCATATCTAACATGCAGTTGTATAAAATGTTGGGATCGCAATCCACAGGGTTATAATTTTTAGTATAATCCTTATTGCTTTTTATGGATTCTCCCGAAAAAGTTATATAGGGATTTGTGCTTTGAGCGAATGTTAAACCGCTGAATGTTAATATGATGATACTTATCAGAAGAGAATATTTTTTATTCATAATCTTTTAATTTAAGGGAATGAAAATTTTAGCAATAATAATAAAAAAATTCAAATGATAGGTAAAATTATTCCTAAATGATTTTTTTATTCATATAAAACCTAATGAAAATTCTTTCTTTTTTCTATTTTTTATAAAAACTTGAATAAAATGAATTTTCAAAATTGTATTGTTTGTTGTTTTTGAAAGTATTCCAATTTATTTTTCTTATTTTTGCATTTTAAATACAGAAGATGAAGATTGTTAAAGGAACTTCCTTGGCGATGGAGATAAAGGAAAGCTTAAAAGAGAAAATTGCACTCTCTTCGTTGCAATTTCATCGTTCTCCTTCACTCGCTTTGATTTTGGTCGGGTCTGACGAACAAAGCAAACGTTATGTGCATAAGAAAGTGGCCGCTTGTGAAGAGGTTGGAATTGTCCCTCACCTTTTTTCACTCCCTGCGGCTACATCCCAACAAGAATTGTTGAATTTAGTGACATCACTTAATGACGATACTACCACGGACGGAATATTGGTTCAATTGCCTCTGCCTCCTCATATTGATAAAAATTTGATTATTAATACTATAGATAATCAAAAAGATGTAGACGGATTACACCCCTTGAATATTGGGAAATTAGCTTCAGGACAAGAGGGCATTATTCCTTGTACTCCCAGAGGAGTTATTTCTTTACTCCGCTCATTAGATATTTCTCTACATGGTAAAAATGCTGTGGTTATAGGTCGCAGTGATTTGGTAGGAAAACCGATGGCGCAACTGCTCCTCCGGGAAAATGCCTCCGTATCGCTTTGTCATTCGTACACTTCTGATTTGGAAACATTTACACGAAATGCCGATGTTCTTATCTCTGCGGTAGGACAATCCAACTTGATTTTACCGCACATGCTAAAGAAAGGTGTTGTGGTTATTGATGTGGGAATTAGTACGTGGAATGGTCGTTTAGTTGGAGACGTTTTTCATCCGGAAAGATTGTCAGAACTTGAAAAAGTGGTCTCTATAATTACGGCAGTTCCTGGTGGCGTGGGACCGATGACAGTCGCATCTCTTCTTGAAAATACATTTGAAATTTATTATAAACGTTTATCCATTTAAAATAATACAATTATGCTTGCATCAATTATATGGACGGTTGATCCGGTTGCTTTTTCAATAGGAGCACTCGAAGTTCGCTGGTATGGAATCCTTCTTGCTACCGGTTTTTTCCTTGCTTATTTGACACTTTCTCGCATTTTT
>CAZWCI010000005.1:23319-28158 GCA_964632815.1 uncultured Lentimicrobiaceae bacterium
ATATATTTTGGTCCTAAATAGGTGCGAAAAACCTTTTCTCCTCCGTACTTTTCATCAGGCACCATCATAAAATCAGCTCTGAAAATATGTGCTTCCCGCCCCACGATTAACAAACGGTTATCCTCTTCCAATAATGCTTTTGACACAATTATCTGATCCAAACATCCCCAAAAATCTTCTCTTTTATGTGTTCCCATATTCTGTTGATTCAAAAATGGAAGCATAAGATTGTATAAATTACCTTCTTTGTTTGGAAATTCAACGGCTCCCAAAATTTCAGAGATGCTTTCATCCGTTGGGTAATCGTTAAAATCTCCGGTAATGAAGATATTAGCTTTCGGATTTTGTTTCAATAAGAGGTTTACATGTTCACGAACGAGTGTCGCATAATGGTTGCGTTTTAAAATGGTGGGAGCATATCCCCCGTATCTGGAAGTCCAATGATTGACAAAGAGATGCAAGGAGTCTCCCTGCGGAAAGAGAGCAACCACATATAAAATATCGCGGTTTTTTGACTCGGTTTCAAAGGGAAATACAACCGAAATAGGTTCACTATATACGATTTTTATTCTCTCTGAACGATAGAGCAGCGCCACCTCAATTCCTCGCATATCCGGCGAATCATAATGAACAATTCTGTATCGGAATTTTTTTAACGGAGAGTGATAACATAGTTGTTCCAACACAAAACGGTTTTCAATTTCAGCCAATCCTATAATATCAGGAGGCTCTCCTTTTCCCATTGCCAAAAGAACTTTTGCAATATTACTTACCTTTCGCCTCATTTTTTTGAAAGTCCAATGATTAAATCCCTCCGGAGTGAATGCTTCATCATTTTTAAGAGAATCATCCCGAGGGTCAAAAAGGTTTTCTGTATTGTAAAAGGCAATCAAATAACAATCTGTAGAATCACTGGTTTGTGAAAATGATGTAATTATTAAATTGAAAATCAATAAAATAAAAAACAATAGAAATTTCCCTTTCATTTTTTATTGACGAAAATAGGAAATTTCTATTGTAGAATCAAGTCCCGGATTTTGCAGTTTTTCTAAAATATTATTTTGGAAAAAAGAACTATCCGGCAAAAGAAAAAAACAACATCACTTACAAAATAGGTCCAAATTTCACCAACTGTTTCCCTGCTTCGTTTTCAGTGAAATTCTCAAAATTTTGAATAAATGAGTCTGCCAATTTGTGAGCACTTGCTGAATAAGCATCTTTGTCGGTCCAACTGTTTTCAGGATTAAGAATCGCTGAGTCTACATTTGGAACACATTTGGGAATGCTCAAATTGAATGGTTTTATGGTTACTGTTTCACAATCAATCAAATTATCATTCAAAATTGCCGTTATGATGGCGCGTGTATCTTTAAGAGAAATTCGTTTTCCAACACCATAGCCTCCTCCGATCCATCCGGTATTGACTAAATAAGCAGTTGCATTATGTTCCGTAATTTTCTTTGCTAAAGCGTCTGCATACATTGTAGGATGCAGCGTTAAAAATGCGGCTCCGAAGCAAGAGGAGAAGGTTGGTTGCGGGGTAAGAACTCCGACTTCAGTTCCTGCCAATTTTGCAGTATAGCCACTTAAGAAATAATACATCGTTTGTTCTCTATTCAAGATGGAAACCGGCGGCAATACCCCGAAAGCATCTGCAGAGAGAAATATGATTTTTTTAGGATGAGGTCCTTTAGAAACCGGTTTTACAATATTGTCAATGTGATAAATAGGGTAGGAAACCCGCGTGTTTTCGGTTTTGGCTGCAGAACTGAAATCAATATTACCTTCTTTATCAATAACGAGATTTTCCAAAAGAGCATCTTTTTTGATGGCTCTGTAAATATCGGGTTCTTTTTCTTTGCTTAAGTCAATACATTTAGCATAACAACCTCCTTCAAAATTGAAAACGCCTTCGTCATCCCATCCGTGTTCATCATCTCCGATTAGGGCACGATCGGGGTCAGTGGAAAGTGTCGTTTTTCCGGTTCCCGAAAGACCGAAAAAGATAGCTGCATCTCCTTTTTTGCCAAGATTGGCAGAACAGTGCATCGCAGCCATTCCTTGCAAAGGAAGATAATAGTTCATGATGGAAAAGATTCCCTTTTTCATCTCTCCTCCATACCAAGAACCTCCAATTAATCCCATACGTTCGGTTAAATTGAATGCCACAAATACTTCACTGTTCAATCCTTGCTCTTTCCAATTCGGATTCGTTGCTTTGCAACTATTCAATACAATAAAATCGGGTTTAAAATTACGAAGTTCTTCCTCCGTAGGACGAATAAACATATTTTTTACAAAATGTGCCTGCCAAGCAACTTCTGTAACAAAGCGAATTTTTAGTCTTGAGTTTTCGTTAGCCCCGCAAAACCCGTCCATCACATACACTTTCTTATTGCTGAGCTGATTTTGACTTATCTTTTTCAGATCGTTCCATATTTCCGGTGTTATCGGTTTGTTGTCAGATCCTTTTCTACCCTTACCTGCCCACCAAACATGGTCACGTGAGGTGTCATCCATCACAATGTATTTGTCTTTCGGAGAACGACCGGTGAAAATACCCGTGTCTACCGACAAAGCTCCTGATTTTGTCCAAAAAGCTTTTTCGTATCCTTCTAATAAAGGATTTATTTCATGTTCGTATAATTCGTCATACGACAAATTATAATAAATTTTTTCGGGATTTAAAATTCCCAATTGAGCCAATTGATCTTGTATTGTTTGCATGATATATAATTTAAGATGTTATATTTCAAAAGATTACTATTTTGTAAAACTTTATCCCCCACTCATGCAAACTTAGAAAGTTTTTTAATACAAAATACAAGAACAACCAAGAAAAAAATCTAAAGCAACATGATTTGTACCTTTTTTATGGTATCAACCAACCGATCAATTTCTTCTTTGGTGTTATAAAGAGCGAATGAAGCCCTGATTGTGCCCGGAATCCCATATTTATCCATAATCGGCTGGGCACAATGATGTCCCGTACGGACGGCAATTCCCCATTTATCTATCAGGAGCCCTGCATCGTATGGATGAATGTGATCAAGTATAAAAGAGATAATCGAAGCTTTTTCTTTTGCTTTTCCTATAATCGATAATCCGGGTATCGATAACAATTGCTTCGTTCCGTACTCCAAAAGTTCATTTTCATATTGAGCAATTTTAGAAATGCCAATCCTATTGATATAGTCAATGGCACTCTTGAGCCCGATTACATCTGCCACATTGGGCGTGCCGGCTTCAAATTTAAAGGGAAGTTCATTAAAAGTGGTGTGGGTAAAAGTAACTCGTTGAATCATCTCACCTCCTCCCTGATAGGGCGGCAACTTTTCTAACCATGCTTCTTTGCCGTACAATACTCCAACGCCCATTGGACCATACATCTTATGTCCTGAAAAACAATAAAAATCACAATCCAAATCTTGAACATCTACAGGCTGATGAGACATCGCCTGTGCTCCGTCAATCAATACGGGAATGTCCTTTTTATGAGCGATTTCGATAATTCGTTTAATTGGATTGATCGTGCCTAAGGCATTCGAAATATGGGTAACGGCAATAATTTTAGTTTTTTGGGTAAGCAACAACTCCAACTCCTCTATCTTTAGATTTCCCTCTTCATCTATAGGTAAAACTTTCAAGTGAGCACCTTTTTCTTCACAAATCATTTGCCACGGAACAATATTGGAATGATGCTCCATTTCTGAAATAATAATTTCATCTCCTTCATGCAGAAATGCTTTACCGAAGGATGAAGCTACAAGATTAATGGATTCGGTAGTTCCTTTGGTGAAGATAATCTCGTGTTGATGTGCTGCATTGATAAAATGCTGCACTGTGGCGCGGGACTCTTCAAATGCCGTAGTGGCCTGTTGGCTCAAATAGTGAACACCCCGATGGATATTACTGTTGAGAAGCGTGTAGTAGTCTATTAAGGAATTAATTACCTCTTTCGGTTTTTGCGTTGTAGCTGCATTGTCCAAATAGATCAAAGGATGACCGTTTACAGTTTGGTCTAAGAGTTGAAAATCATCACGGTTCATAACCATTTTTTTTAGTCGGTAAATCAAAAGAAAGATCTTTTCCGATTAGTTTTTGAACTACAAAAATACGAAATTAATTTGGGATGATAGAGAGTATTTTTTTGTATTTTTGCTTTTTATAAAAAATAATAATAATCTATACATATAATATATAAACGATGAAGAAACATTTTATTTCTACTGAATTTCTTGGTTTAGAAACAGTAAAAACGATTGTGGACAAGAAAATGCGGCTGGAATTATCCGAAGAAGCAGTCCATTCTATCCAAAAGTGTCGTTCCTATTTGAATGAGGCGATGCAGTTTGCTACGGAGCCGATTTACGGAGTTACGACAGGGTTTGGTTCCTTATGCAACACTTCAGTTTCGATGCAAGACCTTTCTACGCTGCAAAGAAATCTAGTTATTTCACACGCTTGCGGTATCGGACAAGAAGTGCCTCAAGAGATTGTACAACTTATGCTTTTACTTAAGATTCAATCTCTTTCTTATGGCAATTCAGGAGTGCAGTTAGAAACCGTTCAGCGGCTAATTGATTTTTATAATGCCGGAGTCTATCCTGTTGTTTACCAACAAGGTTCTTTGGGAGCTTCGGGAGATTTGGCTCCGCTGGCTCATCTGAGTCTTCCATTATTGGATTTGGGGGAAGTTTACTATAAAGGAAAAAAGCATCCAGCAGCGGAGATTAACCAAAAATTTGGGTGGCAACCTATTACGTTGCAATCCAAAGAAGGATTGGCACTGCTCAATGGAACTCAATTTATGAGTGCTTATGGCGTTTGGCTGCTCCT
>CAZWCI010000005.1:28258-29389 GCA_964632815.1 uncultured Lentimicrobiaceae bacterium
GATATGATTATTTCTGCCGGCAATTTTCACGGTCAACCGCTGGCCATTGCCCTCGACTTTCTTTCCCTTGCTATGGCCGAATTGGGGAATATTTCGGAAAGACGAATTTATCAATTGATTTCAGGAAAAAGAGGACTGCCCTCTTTCTTAGTTAAACATTCCGGACTGAATTCCGGCTTTATGATTCCTCAATATACCGCTGCTTCAATTGTCAATCAAAATAAAACCTTTACCATGCCCTCTTCATCCGACTCTATCGAATCATCTCAAGGACAGGAAGACCATGTAAGTATGGGAGCAAATGCTGCGACAAAAGCATTTCTCGTCGTGAATAATGTGGAAAAAATATTGGCCATTGAGTTGATGAATGCTGCTCAAGCAATCGAATTCAGAAGGCCACTCCAATCATCTCCTTTTATTGAAGAATTTCTGCAACATTACCGAAAATATGTTCCGTTTGTGGAAAAAGACACGGTAATGTATCCACTTATGCAAGCATCCCAAGAGTTTGTTCAAGGTGTTGAGGTGGTGATGCCGGAACAATTTTAAAACGCTTTAATTAGATTTTTTAACAAAGAAATAATATTTGTAATTTAACAAGAAATAAAAAATGAAAAGAAATCTTTTTTTAATACTCCTTACCATAATTTTCTTGTCCTCTTGTATGATGACGAGAACCAATGTAGGAACTTACCGCCAGATGGACGGAGAAGAATACACCTACAGTAAAGGGAAACAAGTCTATCTGTTCTGGGGTTTATTGCCATTGGGATATACCAATGTTGCTACCCCTGAAGACGGTAATTGCCAGATCCGTACCTATCATAATTTCTGGGATTTGCTCTTATCTACCGTTACGGCAGGCATCTTCGATATGCAGACGATTAAAGTGAAAGCCAAAAGACAACCCCAAACCGGAGAATTTATACATCCTCTAAATGAATAAGTTACATATTTTATTTAAAAAAATGCAGTTTTCTCTCTTTAAAGGATGGGCAACATTGTTTTTTTTTGTATTTTTGTCCAATTGCATACTATTTATTAAAAAATTACAGCTATGAAAAAAAATATTTTTACCTTTTTTCTTTTATTTTGTATCCTAATTACAGGCCAATCACAACCTTTTCAAGG
>CAZWCI010000006.1:0-28841 GCA_964632815.1 uncultured Lentimicrobiaceae bacterium
AAAGGCAATCTGATTGATGTATTTGTCCACCTCTTCTGCCGTCATTCCTATCCCTCTGTCAATAATCCGAATCTGCTTTTTCTCTTTGTCAACCTGTACTTCAATGGTAAGATCTCCCAAATCAACGGAAGCACTTCCAAGGTTTACCAATGTCTTCAATTTTTGGGTTGCATCAACAGCATTTGCCACTAATTCCCTGATGAATATGTCATGCTCGGAATAAAGAAATTTTTTAATTACCGGAAATATATTTTCCGTTTGTACATTAATTTTACCTTTTTGCATATGAGTTAGTTTTAAAATTTGACAATTATTCGGTTTTCATTTTGCAAAATTTATGCCATAAATAACAACTGCCAATTTGACAGAATTGAATAATTGCTTTTATTTTTGTATTTTTGCAGCCGATTTATAATGAATTAATATAGAATGATAAAAAATATAATTTTCGATTTAGGTGGTGTAATTTATGATATCAATTATCATAAGATTGCAACGACATTCGCCTCTTTCGGAATGTCCGATTTTGAAGAAAAATACTCCCAAGAAAAACAAACCGATCTTATAGACCTTTTTGAAGAAGGAAAAGTCTCCGTTGAAGATTTCCGCAGTTATATCCGCTCACTGACCTCTATTCCATTGTCCGATGAACAAATCGATACTGCATGGAATGCCATTCTCATCGATATCCCCGAGCATAGAGTGAAACTATTGCAACAAGTGAAAAATAATTATTCTATTTTTTTGTTCAGCAATACCAATGAACTGAATTATAGACGTTTTATGCCTGATATGAAAGAAAAATACGGATTTGATATATTTTCTACCATCTTTATCAAATCATACTTTTCACACCATATTCATCTGAAAAAGCCAAGTAAAGAGAGCTTCTTTTATATTATGGAAGAACAAAAACTTAATCCTTCGGAAACTCTATTTATTGATGACACGACCAGACATGTTGAGGGAGCAAGAGTCGTCGGATTGAATGCCTATCTGTTGCCCAAGAATCAAGATATTGAAACTCTATTCGAGAGAGGGCGATTGAAAGAGGAAATTTTTCAACACATTTAAATGATTAATGATTAGCTGATCTGTTATGCACAAAGGAACTCAAATCCTAATTGTGTAAGATGTTTTGTGTTGAAAAAAAGAAATCGAATATTAAGTATAAAAATATGTACTCTCCTGAAAATGTTGTACTTTTGCAACGATTCAAGAGACTTTATAAATATGCAAATTAAAAAAATAAATTAAAATAGAATGAAAAATCAGAAGTTGAATTTAGGGAACGAAATCATAAAAGTGTTGTCAGAAGGTGGCAATGTTAAGTATAATTACAAACAAATAGCCGCAAAAGTCGGTATTTTTGATAAAAAAGGACGAGAAAGTGTTAAAAAAATCCTGGATGATTTTGTAAATGCCCATATTGTCCAAACGGCCGGAAGAGGTAAATATAAATTAAATCCGAAACATCTGACAGGCCAAACTACCGGAAGAAACTATACTGTCGGAAAATTGTCGGTGCGCTCAAACGGAATGGCGTTTGTTATCAGAGATGAGAAAGATAGCGAAGATGTGTTTATTGCCGACGGAAATTTGCAAAATGCCCTTCATGGTGATGTGGTAAAGGTCCTTTTGTTTGCTTCACGCAAAGATAGGCGCCTTGAAGGACAAATCGTGGAAGTGGTTGAACGTAATGAGAAACCGCTGGTCGGTGTGATCCAACAACATAACGGAATTTCCTATTTTGTTCCCGATAGTCCTTCCTATCGTAAGGATATTCTTATTCCCGGTCGATATCTGAATGATGCTAAACATGGTGAAAAAGTGGTGGTCTCTATCGTCGAATGGGCTCAGGATTCAAGAAGTCCTATCGGAAAAATTATCCATGTTTTAGGCCAACCTGGCGATAATAACGTGGAAATGAATTCTATATTGGTGGAATATAATTTCCCTCTTAAATTTTCAGATGAGGTCGAAAGAGAAGCCGCCAATATTGATTCCCGTATTCCTGAATCCGAAATTAATAAAAGACGTGATTTTAGAAGTGTGCCAACTTATACAATAGACCCTGCTGATGCGAAAGATTTTGATGATGCAATCTCTTACGAAAAATTGGATAATGGGTTGCACCGTGTTGGAGTACATATTGCAGATGTCTCTTTTTATGTGAAACGAGGCTCTTTAATTGATAAAGAAGCTTATGAACGTGGAACTTCAGTCTATTTAGTGGATCGTGTTATTCCGATGTTTCCGGAAATTCTCTCCAATAACCTTTGCTCCCTGCGTCCTCATGAAGATAAATTGTGCTATAGCGCCGTGTTCGATTTGGATGATAATGCACACATTCATCATGAGTGGTTCGGAAGGACTGTAATCCACTCTGATTGCCGATTTACTTACGATGAAGCTCAAGAAGTGATTGAGAAAAAAGAGGGTAAAATGGCTGAACTTGTTCTTCCGGTGCATCAACTTGCCCAAATCTTACGTAAGCAAAGAATGGATAATCATGCTATTAACTTTGAAACCGAAGAGGTTAAATTTATTCTCGATGACAAAGGAAAACCTGTCGGCGTCTATCTTAAAGAAAGTAAAGAAGCAAACTTCCTGATAGAAGAATTTATGTTACTCGCCAATAAAAAAGTGGCGGAAAAAATTGGCAAGAAAACCCAACGACAACCCGAACCCAAAACATTTGTCTATCGTATTCATGATGAACCTATTAGTGATAAATTGGAGAAATTTAAACTTTTTGCCAAAAAATTGGGCTATGATATAAAAACAGGTTCACGCAAAGCCCTTGCAACTTCTTTTAATCAATTATTCGAAGAAACTAAAAATAAGGCAGAATATAATATGATCAACCAATTGACAATCAGGTTAATGGCCAGAGCAGTCTATTCTACGGAAAATATTGGTCATTACGGATTGGCCTTTCCTTTTTATACCCATTTTACTTCCCCAATCCGACGCTATCCCGACCTTATGGTACATCGCCTTCTTGATTCGTATCTTAATAATAAATCCTCCGTTGATAAAGAAGAATATGAATCTTATTGCAAACATACTTCACAAATGGAACAAAAAGCTACAGAAGCAGAAAGAAGTTCTATAAAATATAAACAAGCAGAATATCTTGCAGATAAAATCGGCCAACAATTTGAAGCCACAGTTACCGGTATCGCCAAATGGGGTGTCTATGCCGAACTGAAAGAGTCTAAATGTGAAGGACTTATCCCGATGAGAAAATTAGATGATGACTTTTACTATATCGACGAAGATAATTATACCCTCGTAGGACTACATAAAGGTTATGCCATTCGCATTGGCGATTCCATTATGATTAAAGTGGTTGAAGTGGATATTTTAAAGAAACAGATGAATTTTGAATTTATAAAAAATAAGTAAAAGAAAATCAAGTATATATAATTATTATTTTATTTTTTTAATATTAAATTAAGTTTTCCTTAAGAAAATATTGTATATTTGCATCCTAATTGGTATTAATACTCAAACGATGAAGAAATTAAAACTCAATGGGATAGTGATGGTATGCTGTCTGTTTTCGATGATAACATCGGCACAAGTTCCCGAAACAATGTCTTACCAAGCGGTAGTCAGAGATGCGGAAGGTCGGTTGCGCTCTAATCAACTTATTTTAATGAAAATTAGAATCTTGCAAGGAGGTCATAGCGGAACTTGTGTCTATGAAGAAGTACACGAACAGATGACCAATCTTATGGGATTATTGACTTGCGAGATTGGAAACGGACTTGTTATAAATGGAAATTTGAGCAACATCGATTGGGGAGCTTACCCCTATTTTATTGAAACTTCTTTCCGTACACCCGATGATCTTGATTATGCTCAAATTTCATCTCATAGAATAACAAGTGTCCCATATGCGCTATATGCAAAAAGAGTGGAAAATGGTTTTAGTGGTGATTATAATGATTTAACTAATATTCCTACTATTTCTGATTCGGTGAGGCACTATTTAATTAATGAAGATATTATTCCGCTTATCGATAGATGGCAGGCTCTACAAGACAGCCTAGAAGCAGATGACCATTCTCTTCAAGCAGCCGAGGGAGCTCTTATGGTTTACCAAAGTAGCGGATGGGATACCTTAGCAATCGGTTCTGAAGGAGCTTGTCTGTCTGTCGTCAATGGAATTCCGACTTGGAAAAAATCTATCCCGGAAATAAATACGATTCCTCCAATAATTAAAAATGTGAATAGTCTTTCTGTTGGGGGTATAGTGCGTTATAATAAAAGTTTTCACTATTCAAGTGGAGTTTGCTGGAGTACTCATTCTGAACCGAAAATTTCTGATTTTGTACTAGAGACTTCTAGTAAGTGCGACTCTTTTAACATACAAATCGAAAATCTTATTTCGGGAATGACTTATTATGTTCGTGCTTTTGCTTCTGATTTTTTTGGTGTTCACTACGGAGAAACCTATTCAACAGAATTACCATTACCAAGCGGAACATGTCCTGAAACCTCTTTTGTTAAAGATATAGATGGAAATGTATATAATACGGTACAAATAGGCAGTCAGTGTTGGATGCGCGAAAATCTTAGAGTTCGTCGTTTTGCAGATGGACAAGAAATTAATACGGTCCTTAAGCCAACATATATGGTTAAACAGCATGATTGTATGAATGCTCATGATTTGAAAAATTATGGACTTTTGTATAGTTGGGATGCCATAATGCGAGATAATTTACCTTCTGAAAGTAATCCGAGTGGAATTCAAGGGGTTTGTCCAGATGGATGGCATGTGCCCGGACGTGCAGAATGGGAATCTTTGAAAAACTTTCTCATCTCACAGAGTTCATCCGAAAGTAGTGTTGCGATTTCGCTATGTGTAAATAAAGAAATCTGGCAAAATTTATATACTTCTACTCAAAGTGGTGCTCCCGGAAATATTCATGCAATCGGGTTTAATAATTCCGGATTTTCGGCTTATCCGGGAGGATATATTAATCAATCTCCGGGCAGAAATGGAAGTTTTTGTATAAGTTGTTCATTAGGATATATGGGATATTGGGCATCCTCTTCGGCAAATGATTCTTTCTCTTCTGTGGTGGCAATGCTGAATTTTGCGACTCCCGATTTAGAACTAGGAACAATGAATCGCGAACATTGTGTGTCTGTAAGATGTGTTCGAGATTGATTTTTTGAATGAAATTATTCTTGTAAAGAAATATAACTATATATCGGGTAATGATCGGAAATAGTTATATCTTTGCTAATGGTGTGCCCAAAAGCTTTGTATCTTTTGTCGTACAGAATAAAGTCAATCCGATATTCCGGAAACGCATCTCCATTATAGGTATAACCTTTTCCTTTTCCACTTTCCCGAAAAGTGTCTTTTAATTTTTTGGAAAGTTTATTGTAACTATATGATGCTGGAGTATCGTTAAAGTCACCGCAGAGAATAATAGGGTGTGGACAACTATCCATGTGTGCGTATAACGCTTTAACTTGTAACTCTCTTTTTAAAAAAGCACTATTGAGCTTTTTAAGTATGTTTTTAGCATTTTTATTAAATTCAGGATCTTCGATGTTTTGTGAAAAACGTTTTCCCGTTTCATAATCACTTTGCTCCATGTGAAGGGATGCAAGATGGATATTATAGATGCGAATAGTATCGCCTTTATAGCGAATATCTGCAAAAATGGCATTGTTGTTTATGTTATTTTCCATCGTTACAGGACCTGCATCAATTATTCTGTATTTACTAAAAATGGCTATTCCATAATAATATTCATTCTTTGAATGAGAGGGGAAATATTGATAATAAAATTTTTCGTCATTTTTTAAATCTAAAATAGCTAAAATGGAATCTGTAGTATTAAAATCCAACTTACTTCCTTTTTCATAGAAATATTCTTGAAAACAAGCAATGTCAGGCTTCTCTTTTTTTAAATAGTTGAAAATTTGCTCCTTCCCCTTACCGAATTCTTCTTTATTAGAATTATATAAATCAAATAGTTTAACGTTATAACTCATCACTTTAACACAATTAATGCATTTTAGTGGCTTTTCCATCGCCTTTAATTGATAGTGCCGATCAATATTGTGAATATTGATTAAAATTAAGCATAAAGAGATTAAGGTGTATTGATATTTTAAAAATAGCCAAACAATGCTGAATAATAAATTAGCGAATAGAAGATAGGGAAAAGCCAAACCACACAATGTGATTAATTCACTGCGTGCAGGAGGGGTATATTGTGCAAAGTAAGATAGCAATAATGGTATTGCAACCCCAATATTAAGAATGAGAATGATGATAAAAAAGAGTTTTTTGATAAAATGCCCTTTGTTTTTTTTCTTTGTCCTTCTCATATTTCTTTCTACTCTTTTATCGATATAAACGCATTATAAATGATATATATTTGAAAATTGTGAGAATAAATTTTGAAGTGAACTATATGAATTATTAAGATAAGCTGGAACGTCTGGTAAAGAAACCCATTTTACTTCCGTAATGTGTTCTTCTGTTTGAGGAATGATCGATTCAGTTATATTGCTGCGCATTAAAAACCATAATGTTTCTTTCAAAATTTGTTTATTATCTTGTGTATATGTATGATACATAGACGTGAAAGGCGTGATATTTGTAATCTTAGAGAGTCCTGTTTCTTCCATCACTTCACGAATGGCGGCAATTTCAGCAGTTTCCCCCTTTTCTATTTTGCCTTTCGGGAAATCCCATTTTCCAAGTCGATATATCATAAGTAGTTGATTTTTTTGATTTAAGATCAGCCCTCCTGCAGCATAAATAATAGTATGTTTTTGGGTAAATTGAAGAAATGAATCACGGTCGTTAAAATCGATATAATGATCATTCTCATATATCCTAATATGTTGTTCCATAGAAATGATAGATTAAGTCTGCAAATTTACAATAATTCATAAAATAAAAATATGTATTTTTGCTCTTTTTCAAAAACACTTGATTTATGAAGAAGATAAAGATTCCACATACTTTTACTATCGTTTTTTCCATTATTGTTTTCTGTGCCATAATGACATGGATCCTTCCCGGAGGTGAATATGCCCGAATTACGATTGATGTGGATGGAACACCTCGTCAAGTGGTAGATGTTGATTCATTCCGTAATGTTGATAATGTCCCTCAAACATGGCAAATCTTTACAGCTTTTTTTAAAGGGTTTGACAGAACAGCGAATATCATTGTTTTTATTCTTATGATTGGGGGAGCCTTCTGGGTTATGAATGCTACTAAGGCCATTGATTTGGGGATTCTTCATTTTATGAAACAGACACAAAAACTTAAACGTTTTACATTGTTTAGAAAAGTGGGGGTTGAAAATATTATTATAGCTTCGATTATGATTATGTTTAGTCTTTTTGGAGCAGTTTTCGGAATGAGTGAAGAGACAATTGCCTTTATGATCATCTTTGTTCCATTTGCCATTTCAATGGGATATGATTCTATTGTAGGAGTGCTTATGTGTTATGTGGCAGCTCATGTGGGATTTGCAGGAGCAATCTTTAATCCTTTTACTTTGGGGATTGCACAAGGATTATCCGGATTGCCTGCATTTTCGGGGTTAGAGTACAGATTCCTTTGTTGGTTGATATTGACAGTGTTGGCAATATCAATTACTCTTATTTATGCCTCCCGAATTAAAAAGAATCCGAAAAAGTCAATTATGTATGAATTAGATGAATATTGGCGGAAACGAACCATTCAAGATGAAGAAATTTCTTTGGAAAAATCAAGATGGGCGACATGGATTGTGTATGCACTCATATCTTCCATTTTAGTCTATTTTTCGATTCAATACCCATATACAATTATTAAAATTGGAAATGCACAATATCAATTGTTGATATTGCCTGTGATTACTTGTATATTTATAGTGCTTGGTTTTCTCGGTGGACGCAAATCGATTCACCATTTTATTCTCACCTTGCTATTGTTGACAGTTCTTATGTTGGTGGTTGGAGTGCTGGGATATCATTGGTATATCATGGAAATTGCAGGCCTCTTTTTTGCGATGGGTATTGCAACAGGATTCGCATATAGTATGAAAGCAGATCAGATGATGCGCCTTTTTCTAGAGGGATGTAAGGATATTATGGTGGCAGCGCTCGTTGTGGGCTTGGCGGGAGGAATTATTATCATTTTAGAAGATGGGGAAATAATAGATACTCTATTATATGAAATCTCTCAAGCTATGATTAATACCGGCAAAGAGGGGACATTAGCTGTGATGTATCTTATCCAAAATGGACTTAATGTTCTTATTCCATCAGGTTCGGCAAAAGCAGCCCTTACGATTCCAATGATGGCAGAATTCTCTGATATTGTCGGAATTTCTCGTCAATTGACAGTGCTCGCTTTTCAATTCGGAGATGGATTTACAAACATGATTACCCCCACTTCAGGAGTGCTTATTGGTTGTCTCGGTATCGCTCGAATCCCTTATGCAAAATGGTTTAAATTTATATTCCCCATAATTATTGCATTAATTTTGATTGGATTTTTATTACTTTTGCCAGCGATTTATTTCCCACTGAATGGATTTTAAGATTGATTATTAATGAAGCTGAAATTAACTTGTTTAGGACTTATTTTTATTTTCGTTGTTCATGCAATTGCTCAAAAAGATAATTTTTCTCCTTATAAAGCTCATGAATATTGGTTCGGAGGATTGAATTTTGGAACAAATTCTTTTTGGGGAGATGTGAATGATAATACGAATAAGATATTTCCGACAACTCCATTTCAAAGTTCTTTTTATAAAAATCGTCATTTTGTTTTGGGAGGAAGCTTCGGAAAAATGGTGATGCCCTTTTGGTCTGTCCAACTTGAATTTAAATTAGCAAATCTTTCCGGAAGAAATTATAAAACCGGACAAGAGTTTTTTTCTTATTTAAATAATGAAATTACTTTGATTACCAATATTGATATTCTGAAAATTGCTAATCTAAAAACTGATTGGTCTGCCTATGTTCGATTGGGCGTTGGCGTTTATGGATTCAAATCACGACTATGGAATATCAATACAGGAGATGTGGTTGATGCATATCCTATTCTGTTTATAGGAAATGAAACGGTTGCTCAAAATACGGTTAAACCTGATTTTTATCAATATGCACTTGCAATTCCTTTTGGATTGGGTGCGGGTTATCAAATAACGCCTGAAATCAAACTTTTTTTTGAATCTTCCATGACTTGGATTAATAATGATATGGTCGATGTATATCCATCCGATTATAAAAAGTTTGAAGGGGTTTGGACTACTTCTCTTGGAATTGTCTACCAGTTTGATTTCCCTATTATACGTACAGGTCAATCCAGTGGTGTGAAATCTTATGATCCTGCCCTTAAAAAGGATAATGTGGAAGATGAATATAAGCGAAAAAAAGGAAAATCATCCACATCTTTTAAGCCGGCAAAATCACATTCTAAAAGTACTATCAAAAGCAAAAAGGCAAAAAGAAAATATTTTTCTTTTTAAAAAAATATTTTTCTTATTTATATGAATAATGAAAAAATATGTATCTTTGCAGAACGAAAAATGTGGAAAGATTTGATTTGATTGCAACCACGAGAAAAAATGCTAAAACAAAACATTTCCCCTTCATTTTTCGTTACAAAATAAAAATTAAACATTAAATAAATTTGTATTTATGAGCTATTTATTTACTTCAGAATCAGTATCAGAAGGACATCCGGATAAGGTGAGCGACCAAATTTCGGATGCGTTACTAGATTCATTTTTAAGTCAAGATCCGGAATCTAAAGTGGCATGTGAAACATTGGTAACTACCGGATTAGTTGTTTGTGCAGGCGAAGTGAGAACTTCGGGCTATGTGGCTGTCGATGATATCGCCAGACGCGTTATTAAAAAAATAGGATATTCTAAAAGTGATTATCAGTTTGACTATAAATCTTGTGCGGTAATTTCAGCAATTCATAGCCAATCTACAGATATTCATCAAGGGGTGGTTCGCGATGCCGATGAAGAACAAGGAGCTGGCGACCAAGGAATGATGTTTGGGTATGCATGTAATGAAACCGATAGTTATATGCCCATCACCATTGAAGTTGCACACATGATATTAGAAGCGCTTTCTGAAATTCGCAACGAAGGGAAACTGATGACTTATCTGAGACCGGACGCAAAATCACAGGTTACGATGCAGTATTCCGAGGAAGGATTACCCGAAAGAATCGATTCGATTGTTGTATCAACGCAACATGATGATTTTGATGAAGAAACTAAAATGTTGGCAACTATTAAAAACGATATACAAAAAATCCTTATTCCAAGAGTATTGGCACGTTGCTCTGAAAAAGTATGCGTATTGTTCGAAGGAAATTATAAGTTATTGGTGAATCCTACCGGAAAATTTGTTATTGGTGGACCTCATGGCGATAGTGGCTTAACAGGTAGAAAAATTATCGTTGATACTTACGGAGGACACGGAGCACACGGAGGCGGTGCTTTCTCGGGAAAAGACCCTTCAAAAGTTGACCGCTCTGCCGCTTATGCAGCAAGACATATTGCTAAAAATATGGTTGCAGCAGGACTATGCGATAAAGTGCTCGTTCAAGTGGCCTACGCCATCGGGGTAGCTGAACCGGTAAACCTCTTTATAAATACCTATAATTCAGCTAAAGTTTCTCTGAAAGATAGTCAAATTGCTGATAAAATCGGACAGATTTTCGACCTGCGCCCTTATGCTATCGTGAATCGCTTTGGACTGAAAAATCCAATTTATGAACCAACTTCGACCTACGGACACTTCGGTCGTGACCCCTATGTAGAAGAAATAGAAGTCTTTTATCAAAATAAAGAGACCTTTCTTAAAAATGATAAGATTTATAAAAATGTAACATTCTTTGCATGGGAAAAATTAGACTATGTGGAGAAGATTAAAGCAATGTTTTCTTTACGGTAATAAGAATATTTATTAGATAATTATCAACTTGTTGCTGTCAATAAAGGGAGCGTTTTTAGAAATAAAAACCTCCTTTTTTTTATTTCTAAAAGAGAGTTTCCAAAAACTTCCAAATATTTCCATTTTTTCAAAATAATTATTTTTAATAAATGTATGTTTTATGATAAATTGTTGAAAAGCAATAAGATAATATTATTAGATTGATTTAATATTAATATTCAAGTTTTCAATAATTTACTGTTTATAACTCATTTAAAATTTAAATTATTCCTTTTTTTTCCTATATGATAATCAGATATTTATATTGAAAAATGAGTAAAATATGTTTTTCTTATTAAAAATTTGGAGTTAATAAAAATAATTTTGTATTTTTGTGAACTTGAATAAGAGATAATATGTCAAATTTTGATTACGGTTATTGGGAGGTGTCGATTGAAAAGCAGGGGCGTGTTAAGTTGCCTACTGCCTTGTTGAAGTCGTTGCCGGAAGACCAGCGCAAACAATTTTGGATTACCCACGGCTTTGGGAATCACATTATGTTGTGGACTGAAAAATCGTACCGTGAGCAAATGGAGTTCCTTAATTCCCTCGATAGAAATATTATTTCGGTGAAAAAATACAGAAATGCATTTTTGAGAAATACTACTTTTGTCGAAAGTGATGCTCAAGACAGATTTGTAATTCCGAAACCGCTCTTGGAACAATATAAAATTGATCGTGAAGTGGTTTTATTGCTTGATAATGGAAAAATTGAAATATGGAATAGCGAGTGTTATCACATGGCCTATGACATGACTCCTGAAGACTTTAATGAACTAAACGAAGCAATACATACGGGAACCTATAAAACTGTTGAGGAGAGTCATGATGTATCATAATCCTGTACTTCTTTCAGAGTCCGTTGAAGGTTTGGCTATTCAACCTGACGGCATTTATGTCGATGTTACTTTTGGCGGCGGTGGACATAGTCGTGAAATTTTACAACATCTGAATGATAAAGGTCGGTTGTTGGCTTTCGATCAAGATCCTGATAGTGCTGTCAATTCGTTGAATGATTCTCGTTTTACCTTCATCCCGGCAAATTTTTGTCATTTTGCGAGATTCCTGGAATATCATCATGCCTATCCGGTGAATGGAATTTTAGCTGATTTGGGTGTTTCTTCCTATCAGTTTGATACTCCTTCGCGAGGATTTTCTCATCGTTATGAGGGAACATTAGATATGCGAATGAATACTAAAAAAGGAGCGTCTGCTCAAGATCTAATTAATAGTTATTCACATAACCAATTATCTGACATGTTGTTTCGATTCGGCGAATTGAGAAATGCAGATAAAATTGCAGAATCTATAGTTGCCGCCCGTCAAAGAGCTCCGATTTTAACTACAGAAGATCTTAGTGTGGCCGTGAAGTCTTTTTTGCCCAAAGGGCATGAGAATAAAGTTCTGTCGCGTATTTTTCAAGCGATTCGAATTGAGGTAAACCATGAATTGGAAGTTTTAGAATCATTTTTGAATGCAACCCCATCAGCACTTTTACCCGGTGGCCGACTTGTTGTTATTTCTTATCACTCTCTTGAAGATCGTCTTGTTAAAAACTTTATGCGTTCAGGAAATATAGAAGGTGATTTAAAAAAGGATTTTTATGGAAATCCAATAACACCTTTTGAATTAGTTACTAGAAAAGCAATAATACCTTCGGAAAAAGAAATTATGCAAAATACACGAGCTCGTAGTGCTAAATTGAGAATCGCTGAAAAAAAATAAGGGATGAATCATGAAAACAACATATAAACCTAATCCAAATCAACGATCAAAATCCGAAAAAAAACCAAATTGGTTTTGGCAGATTTTGGGTGGCGAATTCTTGATTATGCCGCAGGTGAAAAATTGGTATCCCTATATCTTGCTGCTTTTTGTGATGATAGGAACTGCTGTGGTAAGCGAAAAATATATAAAAGAAAAACAGAAAATTATTAAGGAAAAAGAGATTGAATATAAAGAGGAAATTACAAAATTGAAAAAGAATAACCAATTTATTCCCTACGAACAAAATCAAGAATTAATTCAATTGTTGGAAGAACAAGGATTTGTGAAAAATAATGAGGTTATGTATAAAATTGTTGTGGAGAAATAGTGTGCTATGAACGAGAATACAAAAAAAACAAGCTCTTCTAAAATGATGTGGATTTATATCCTTGTCATGATTCTCGCTGTGGCTTGCTTTGGGAAAATTCTTCATCTTATTATCTTCCAACGGAGTTTGTATGAGGGAACATCTTCTAAATGTCTCGATAAAACAAAACCGGATTGGGAAAAAAATCCATTGGCCTCGGATTCTACTTGTAATTGTTTTGTAGTTCAAAATGATTTAAAACCCGTTCGCGGAGAAATTTATGACGATAAAGGTCGGTTGCTTATCAGTAATTATTATGTATTTGATATTACGTTGGATGGAAGAATGTTGCAGCCAAAGAGTTATAGAAAAGGGCAAAAAGAAATTGTAAATGATACGATTTATTGTGGAAATAATTTGAAAATATCACGATCCGGAGATGTGCAAAAAATGAATCAACTGGTTGAAAACCTTGCCACCCAATTCTATGCCCAATTTAAAGACCGATTTCCCAAAAAGGGACTTGATTATTATAGAAAACAGTTCTCAAGAGCAATTAAGGAACAAAAAAATGTCCTTATTCTTGGCTCTAATATTCTTCGTGAGCGACAATGGATTACTTCTGATGATACTGCTGCAATAGGAAAAATGCCCTTGCTGATGCAAAAAAGAAAAGGTGGTCTCCATTATACGATTAGAAGTGTTCGTATTAATCCTTACGGAGATATGGCAAAAAGAACGTTGGGGATGTATACCGATAGCAGAAAATATGGACTCGAAACAGCCTTCAATAAAGAATTAGCAGGAGATGTTGGCGCCCAAAAATATTTATATGTTAATGAAGCTCGAATTCCTCTCAACGAACGAATTGAACCCAAAGATGGATGGAATATTCATTCAACTTTAAATCTAGAAATTCAAAATATTGTACATAATGAATTGTTGAAAATACTCATAGAGCAAAACGGAGAGTGGGGATGTGCCGTAGTTATGGAAACGCAAACAGGTCAAGTGAAGGCAATTTCCAATTTGACACGCGTCAATAACGAAGTCGGTATTTATAGAGAAGGTCAACAAAATTATGCACTTACCGCCATGGTGGAACCGGGTTCCACTTTTAAATTAGCCTCTTTGCTCGCTTTTCTGGAAAGAACGCCCAATGATATGGATAAGAAATATCCGATATCAGCCCATACGTTCGTTCGGAAAAGCAAATCAGGAAAAGAATATCGCTATGTTAAAACCGATGGGCATGATCACGCAGAAGAATTAACTCTTCCGATTGATATTTTTCAACGGTCATCCAATGTGGGCATTGCATCAATGGTATTTGATAAATATTCTATTGACAATTATCAAAGTTTTCTAAAGAAAATTGATTCTATGTATATTACTACAAGTTTTACCACACAACTTGGTAAAATTTATGCCCCTAATATCAAAAGAAAAGCTTCTGATTTTCATAGTTATTATAATGCTTGTTTTGGAACGGGATTTACCATGACTCCCATCCAAACACTAATCTATTTTAATGCCGTAGCCAACGGAGGAAAAATGATTTTACCTCTTTTTGTAAATTATGTGACCAATAAAGATGATACTGTTAAAACCTATCAGGCAGAAGTAATTGCAGAGCAAATTGCAAAACGAAGTACCATCAACAGAGCACAAATGTATTTGAAATCTGTAATAACCGGAGAACATGGTACAGGACGATATTATGCAGATAAATCGTTTTCGTATGCAGGTAAAACCGGCACCCGTGATATTTGGGATGAGTCAACCCAAAGTTATTTGAAAAATAAAAATAGCGTATCATTTTGTGGCTATTTTCCGGCGGATAATCCTAAATATACGGCAATAGTTTTTATTTATAATGTTCCTCGCAAGAGCTCAATTGCTGTAAAAGTGTTTGCTGCTATGGGAAAAGCTGTGATGAACACGGCTCACCTTGCTGCTCTTCAAGAAGTTCCGAAGCAAAATACAAAAATCTTACCCTCTGCAAAAGCAGTTTCTATTTCTGATTTACCTTATATTCTTGAAAAATACGGAGTTTCTGTTAATGTGGGGAAGACGCAAACTCCCTATGTGTCTGCGAGTATGCAGGAAAATCAAAAACTTATTATGAAAGCGACTCCTTTTTCTGCAGCAAAGAATAACCCTAATGTGTTGGGATTGACTGCTGCAGATGCTGTATATGAACTTAGTAAATTAGGTTTTAAAGTAACAATTTATGGTCGAGGAAGAGTGAATAATCAACAATATGATATGAATGCCAAAACTGCTGTACTTCATCTCAATCCTTAATTAGTTATTCTTAATCTTGTTTTTAAAATAAAAAATCGTGAAACAATTAAACTATTTGTTGCAAGCTATTAACCCAAAGGAGATTAAGGGGGATCTTACTATTAAAATCGAAGCGATTGAGTTTGATTCGAGAAAAATTTTAAGTTTGGCTCAATCTTCTTCCGAAAAAGTGATGTATGTTGCCCAAAAAGGGACCTTGGTTGATGGGCACGATTTTATTGAACAGTCGATTGCTAACGGATCTGCAGCTATAGTTTGTGAAATCTTTCCGGAAATTATTCATCCGGATGTGACTTATATTTTGGTAGAAAATTCGTCTATCGCTTTAGCACACTTGGCAAGTGCTTTTTATGATTTTCCTTCTCAACAAATTAAATTGGTCGGAATTACCGGAACTAACGGAAAAACAACGACAGTAACTTTGTTACATCGCCTTTTCTCGGATTTGGGTTATCCTACAGGACTTATTTCTACTATTACCAATAAAATAATTGATAAAAATTTCCCCGCAACCCACACAACTCCGGATGCTATTCAACTGAATTGTCTGTTGAGAGAGATGGTGGATGCCGGTTGTGAATTTTGCTTTATGGAAGTGAGTTCCCATGCACTATGTCAGTACCGCATTGAAGGATTAACATTTGCAGGAGGAGTTTTTAGCAATATTACTCATGACCACCTTGATTTTCATAAAACATTTGCAAATTATATTAAAGCAAAACAATCTTTTTTTGATGGATTGCCTTCCAATGCATTTGCTCTTACCAATGCTGACGATCGAAATGGAGATGTTATGGTGCAACACACCAAAGCAAAAGTGTTTTTATATAGCTTAATGACAGGAGCTGATTATAAAGGGAAAATTTTAGATAATCGTTTCGAAGGATTGACCATGGACGTCAATGGGAAAGAGGTATGTTTTAAGTTGTGTGGAAAGTTTAATGCTTATAATTTGATGGCAATTTTTGCTACTGCAAATTTACTTTTAGAAGGCAAAGAAGAGGAAATACTGACAAAAATGAGCAATCTGGAAAGTGCAGCAGGACGGTTTCAGTTATTTCGGAATTCAAAGGGAAGTACCGCAATCGTAGATTATGCCCATACTCCGGATGCCCTGAAAAATGTGCTCTCTACCATCCAGGAAATTACAGAAAATAGTATTGAAATAATTACTGTAGTGGGTTGTGGAGGAGATCGAGATGCGCTGAAACGACCGATAATGGCACAAACAGCCTGCGAATATAGTCATAAAGTTATCCTCACGTCTGATAATCCCAGAACAGAAGATCCTTTAAGAATTCTTGCAGAAATGGAAAAGGGAGTGCCAATATCTTTTAAACGAAATGTTTCCATTATTGAAAATAGAAAAGAGGCGATCAAAACCGCTTGTATGATGCTTCAGGAAGGAGGAGTTCTGCTGGTGGCAGGAAAGGGGCATGAGAACTATCAGGAAATTAATCATGTAAAACATCATTTTGATGATACAGAAGTAGTGAAAGAATTTTTATAATTTAAAACCCATAGCAATGCTTTACTATTTATTTAATTGGTTAGACAAATTTAATATTCCGGGCGCCGGAGTTTTTCAATATATCTCCTTCCGTGCCGCTGCCGCTATTTTAATTTCCCTATTTATTTCAATGATTATTGGAAAAAGTGTGATTAAGTTTTTGCAAAAAAAACAAATCGGAGAATCTATTAGAGATTTAGGACTTGCCGGACAAATGGAGAAAAAGGGAACACCAACTATGGGAGGGATTATTATCATTGCTTCTGTTTTGATCCCGGTGCTTTTATTGACAAAATTGAATAATATTTATATTCTTTTGATGATTTTTACTACGTTATGGCTCGGAATTATTGGTTTTACAGATGATTACATTAAAGTTTTTAGAAAAAATAAAGAAGGATTATCTGCACGAATGAAACTGGCAGGTCAGATTTTTTTGGGACTTGTTGTTGGTGCTGTGATGTATTTTCATCCTGATGTGGTCATAAAAGAGAAAAATTCAAGACCTCAAAATTATGTTCAAACCGAACAAGTATTTACTTTTGATAATGCAACTAAGACTTCAACCGTTTTTTCAAATAGCCCTGCAGAACATTCTACCAAAACCACAATTCCATTTGTGAAAAATAATGAGTTTGATTATGCATGGCTAACACAATGGATGGGGGATTCCACAGGAAAGTGGTCATTTCTATTTTTTATACCTATCATTATTCTCATTATTGCGGGGGTTTCAAATGGAGCTAATCTCACAGATGGGTTGGATGGATTAGCGGCGGGGACTTCTGCCGTAATTGCAGTCGCAATTGCAATTTTGGCATACGTTTCAGGGAATGCCGTCTTTGCAAACTACTTGAATATTATGTATATCCCCAATATTAGTGAACTTGTTGTCTTTATTGCCGCACTTGTCGGGGCTTGTATCGGCTTTTATTGGTGGAACTGTTATCCCGCACAAATTTTCATGGGAGATACCGGCAGCCTTACCCTTGGAGGCGTGATTGCCGTATCCTGTATTATTATCCGAAAAGAATTGTTAATACCTATCCTCTGTGGCGTCTTTTTGATTCAATCTATTTCTGTAATCATCCAGGTGCTTGTGTTTAAATATACAAAACGAAAATACGGAGAAGGAAAACGCTACTTTTTAATGGCTCCGATTCATCATCATTATCAAAAAAAAGGTTACCACGAAGCCAAAATCGTTCAACGATTTATTATCGTGGGAATTTTATTCGCAGTATTAACTATAGTAACCCTTAAACTCAGATAACCATGGCAAACCAAAAACCCAACAAATACGACATGTTCAGTGACTCCCATGAGAATAATTCCATGATGACTGCTCTTGCAGGCAGACTTATTGAGGCTAGAAATAAAAGTATTCAAAATATACTTTCTGATTTTGAGGGAAGTGAACATAAATTGGAGTATGTGAAAACAATTAACGGAATTGATTTTATAAACGATTCCCGCTCCATAAATTCTAATGCGGTTTGGTATGCCCTGGAAAGTATGACAAAACCGATTACATGGATAATGAATATTGATAATCAAGAAGATCTGACGGATGCACTATTGGATTCTATTCATAATAAAGTTAAAAATATTGTTATTCAAGGAGTTTATAATTCTAAAATCCTGGATTTTTTCTCCGGATTAAATAAAAAAGTATATTTCTCTATGAATCTGGAAGATGCGGTTAGAACAGCCTTCTATTCTTCAGAACCCGGTGACGTGGTTCTATTTTCTCCCGGTATCGGTAGATCAGGTATTTATCCTACGTACCGAGAACGGGGTGATAAATTTAAAGATGCCGTTGCCCAACTATAATTAGTTGATTTGTAAGTTTTCTTCCGTTGGAACAGCTTTTTTGCTGATACAGAATAGTCCAAAATAAGTTAGTAACCCGTTAACCACTAGAAGCTCAAATCCGAATTTGTATCCCGAGAATAGAAATTCGGAGTTTTTAGATAAAATGTAGCAAAGTATTGGAGATAATAATGCAATAAGCGGGATTAGAATCTTGTATCTAATTTCTCTTTTTGAAAAAATACCAAAAGCAAATAAACCTAAAATAGGTCCGTATGTATAACTTGCTACCGTAAATATTATGGTAATAAGTGCTTTATTATGAAATTGAGCAAATACAATAATCACACTCAAAAAAAGTAGAGAAATGAGGATGTGAACAATCCTCCTGACAATAAATTGCGTTCTTTCCTGCGGAAAGTGTTTTTCAATTTTAACAAGATCGTAGCAAATAGATGTGGTTAAAGCTGTTAATGTTCCATCCGCACTAGAGTAACCGGCAGAGATTAAACCAATAACAAAAACAATGGCTCCAACTTTTCCTAAATAGCCAAAAGCAATTTCCGGATAAATCCGGTCGGTAGCCATACTGGTAATGTCTATACCTTTTTCTTGAGCAAACACCATCAATAAACCGCCCAAAAGAAGGAATAAGGCATTTACAAATACCAAAACACCCGTAAAACTAAAAATATTGTATTGCGCTTCTTTGATATTTTTACAGGTAAGGTTTTTTTGCATCATGTCTTGGTCTAAACCGGTCATGGCAATGGTAATAAACATTCCCCCAATAATATGTTTTATAAAATAATTGCTTTTATGCCAATCGGTTTCAAATATCTTTGTATAGCCCTTAACATCCATTGCCTGCCACATTTCCCCAATAGAAATATTTAAATCTCTGAAAATAATAATGGTCGTGATGATTAATGCTGTAATCATAAAAGTGGTTTGTAAAGTGTCTGTCCAAACCACCGTTTTAATACCTCCTCTAAAAGTATACAACAATATGATGGTGATCATACAGAAGGCCGTTACCCATAAAGGAATATTCCATGCATCAAAGATGAAAATTTGAAGTACATAAATGACCAAATACATTCTTAATGCAGAACCTAAAAGACGAGATATAATAAATATGATGGAGCCGGTTTTATGTGCTTCGTTTCCAAATCGCCCCCCTAAATACTCATAGATGGAAGTTACATTTAATCTATAGTATAGTGGTAATAGAACATAAGCAATAACCAAGTATCCGAGAATGTATCCCAAAACAACTCCAAAATAGGTGAGTTGGGTGGTGGCTACATCTCCCGGAACAGACATAAAGGTTACTCCCGATAAGGAGGCCCCAATCATGCCATAAGCAACTACAAACCAAGGAGATTTCCTATTTCCCGTAAAGTAGGTTTTATTAGTAGCTTTTCTCGACGAAAACCACATAATAATGAATAATAGGAGTGTGTACAATAAGAAAAATGAGAAAATAATTGTTTGCATATTACCTGTTTTATTTCTTTTTTATGAACTTGCAAAAATAGCCATTTTTTTCCTTTTTTTTTTCTCTTTTTATTTAAATATCTTTTGAAAAGCAATCTCTTCCGTTTAAGTTTTTTTGTACTTTTGTGCCATACTTATTTTAATAAATGAATTTAATTATGAAAAAAATAATATTTGCTTTTTTGCTATGTTCTATGGGATTATCTGTGATGTCCCAAAAATTAGCAGCCATGCTCGACTATAAGTCATATTGTACTGATAAACTCGAGCCTTATGTGGAGTTTAATTTCTTAGTCGATGGTCAATCCGTAAGATATTTGTTGAATGAAAATAATAGATTTCAGGCACAAGTGGAGATAAATGTAGATATAAAACAGAATGATTCTCTTGTGAAAAGTATGGATTTTATCTTGGTAAGTGATGAATTTGAAGATTCCATTCGACAAGGAAAACCGGACTTCTTGACTATTAAAAATCTTAAATTGGACAATAGGACCTACTTTATTTATTTTACATTAAAAGATATGAATGCTGATTTTAAACCGATTCATTATGAGGATCTTATAGAATTATATTTTCCTAATGATAAAGTTTCAATTTCAGGGATTTCATTATTGAGTGATATTCAGGAATCTGAAGAAGACCATGTGTATAATAAATATGGTTATATCATGACGCCGCTCTATTTTGCTTATGCTTCCGAAAAACAGTCTTCTTTACCTTTTATGATAGAAATTTATAATACCGATCGTGTTTTTGGACAGAATAGTTCGTTTTTAATAAGAACGCGAATTGAATGGTATGAAACAGGAAATGCAGCTTACGGACAGCCTGTCTATTATGTCTCAAAAACGACAAGTCCTGTGGTGGTTTTCTTGCATCAATTTAATATTTATACGTTACCATCCGGAAATTATAATCTTGTAGTGGAAGTGTTAAATGAAGATTCTTCTGTTGTTGCTTCCGGAAAAGTTTTTTTTCAACGAAACAATCCCTCTGTGACTTTAGAAGTTGCTGATTTTAATCAAATGAATGTAGAATATACTTTTGTTGATGAAATCAAAGATCCGGAAATTCTACAACAATATGTTGCTTATTTGTATCCGATTGCTACTTCAGCAGAACAGGATTTTTTTAAGACAAGACTGAAAAAAGTCCCTCATGAAAAAATGCAACGCTATTTCTACTATTTTTGGTTAACTCGAAATGCAGCAGATCCTGAAGGAGAGTGGAAAAAATATAAGGAAAAAGTGGATTACGTTCATCGCACCTATGGTAGTAAAGTAATTAAAGGATATCAGACCGATAGAGGTAGAGTCTATCTCAAATACGGAAAACCAACCCAAATTATTGAAGAACCCTATGATCCGCAAGCATATCCCTATGAAATTTGGACCTATTATGTTCTCGGAAGCCAAACCAATGTAAAATTTGTTTTCTGTGATCGCGATTTGGCAACCAATGATTACGAATTGTTGCATTCGGATGCCCTTGGAGAAGTGAAAAATTCGAGATGGCAAATGGAACTGACGAAACGACTCAATCCGTCATTAAATCCCGACATCAAAACACCTGATGATTATTGGGGCGGTGATATAAATAATAATTGGAGGTTAAATCGTTAATTAATTAATACTCTAGTTAACTAATTAATCTCTATTTTTATGAAAAGATGTATTGACTTATTATTTTCTATACTCGGATTGATTATTTGTTTGCCGCTGCTATTATTATTTGCATGCATGATTAAATTGGATTCCAAGGGGCCTGTTTTCTATAAACAAGTTCGTGTCGGGAAAGGAAATCGTGATTTTAAAATATTAAAATTCAGAACAATGAAAGAAAATTCGGATAGTAGGGGATTGCTGACTATCGGTTCCTCTGATGGCCGAATTACGAATATAGGGAGATTTATGCGGAAATATAAAATCGATGAATTGCCCCAATTGATTAATGTGATTCAAGGAGATATGAGCATTGTAGGTCCCCGTCCGGAAGTGAGAAAGTATGTGGATTTATACACAGATGAACAGAAACGAGTGCTTACAGTTCGCCCGGGATTAACAGATTTTGCTTCTATTCGTTATTTAAATGAAAATGAATTATTGGCACAAAGTAATGATCCGGAAAAGCAATATATAGAATACATAATGCCCGATAAACTAAAACTTAATTTGGATTATATTGATCAACAATCTTGTTGGTTGGATATGAAAATTATTTGGAAAACCTTTATTTCGATTGTCCAATAACTATTATTGTTTTTTTCCTTGATATAATTCAAATTTGAGCAATTTACATGCAAGCGGTCCATTATATAACGAAAATTTCCGTGTGGCACGCAATCCAATATGTTTCAGTGCTTCAAAATCTGAACTGATAATCCAGGCGGTACAACCTGCATAATTTTTTTTAAGTGTATCTCCAATTTCTTTATAGAAAAGAGAAGGATTGACCAATTCTAATCTTTCTCCGTAAGGAGGATTGATGACAACTAATGCCGGAGTCCGATGAGGTTTACTTAAACTCATATCGATTTTTTTCAAATGAATGAAATCACTCAATCGAGCTTCTACTATATTTGCCTTGGCCATGCCCAAATATCTTCCGGAGATGTCGGAACCATAAAAATCTATGGGAATATCTTCTTCAATAACGGCTTCATCCTTGGTCTTTTTCCACAGCTCATGGTCAAAAGTGAGCCATGAGAAAAATCCGTAATGGGAACGATAAAAACCAGCCGGAATATTTAATCCCGCCATGGCCGCTTCGATTAATAGAGTGCCGGAGCCACACATAAAATCAATTACATCACAATCTTTTTTCCATTCAGTTAATTTTAAAATCGCTGCGGCAACCACCTCATTGATGGGGGCCGGATGTGTGGAAACTTTGTAGCCACGTTTATGCAGTGATTCCCCCGAACTATCCAAATAGAGAATGGCATTTTGTCCGAAAATATGTAAGTGAAATTGAACATCCGGAGACTCTTTATCCACAGAAGGTCTTTCTTTATACAAATCTCTAAAACGATCACAGATAGCATCTTTTGCCAATACCGAAGCAAATAAAGGGGTGCTGAAGATAGAGTTGTGTGTTGTAGCACTAATGGCTAATGTCCCGTCAGACTTTAAATACTTCTCCGCTTCAACCGAACGGATTTCTTTATAAAAAGAGTCATTATCCTCAAATGTAAACTCTTTGATTTGAAGGAAAATACGTAAAGATATGCGAGAATAATAGTTTGCTCGGTACAAAAGATTTAAATCGCCTTCAAACTGAACAGCACGATTTAAAATGCAGCAATTTTGAGCTCCCAAAGAGAGCAATTCCTCACTCAATATTTCTTCTAAACCTGCAAAAGTCTTGGCTAAAAATTTTTCCATTATTATTTTTACAAATTATTAGCGGCAAAGGTACAATTTTTATCAATTACTAAAAAAAAACATAATTTTATTAAGAAACTGCCATTCTTTCCGATATAATATAAAATGTATTGTAAATCAATTATTTATCTTCTTTTTTGAATAAAAATTAAAATTTTTAACGAATTCTCCATTTTTTTATTTATATTTGCATCTAAAATATTTTTTAAAAAAAAGTAATTAATGTACAATTTTTTGGCATAAAGAACGTTTTATTGTACCTAAATCAGTATTTTTAATGTGCTGAATTTCGTTAATGAACAACATTGTCAATCATTAAAAATTAAAAACAAGAAAAGATGATGAAAAATGTAAAAAATAGAATAATGTTAGTTGAGGATAGTCAAAATCTTCGCTACGTATTAAAAGATTATTTCGAGATGTTGGATTATTTTGTGGCTGATTTCAGTGATGGTATTTCAGCGTCTCAGGCATTTAATAAAGGAATGTTTGACATTTGTGTTCTTGATATTATGATGCCCGGAAAAGACGGATTTACTCTGATGCAGGAAATACGCAAAATTGATCCTGAAATCCCTGTGATTTTATTGACAAGTAAACTCAATAAAGAGGATAAAATTAAAGGGTTTAAATTGGGATGCGATGACTATGTGGTAAAACCTTTCAGCACAGAAGAACTTACACTTAGAATTAAGGCAATCCTTCGCAGAACGAAAAATGTTCGTAAAGAGGAAAAAGTACTTTATGAAGAAAAAGTATATAAGTTTGGTGATTTTGTTTTTAACTACAGTTCGATGGAATTGATTCATCCTAAGAAAACCAGACTTTTAACCAGAAAAGAAGCAGAACTTCTAAAACTTTTCTGCGAACATCAAAATAAATTATTACCCCGCGAAGTGATTCTTAGAGAAATATGGGGAGATGAAGATTATTCTGTAGGAAGAAGTATGGATGTTTTCTTGACAAAATTACGCTCATACATTAATATTGAAACTATTAGTGATGAGTATATTAATAAAGAGGGAGGACGAAGGGATAAGTATAAAGCAGGCTTTGAACCTAAAGTCGAAATTGTCAATGTCCACGGGACCGGCTTTGTATTAAAAGTGAGAGAGTAAAATAAGTAAAAGCCTTGCATTGCAGGGCTTTTGTTTTAATGGTTTATTCATGAATTAATAATAATATACTTTGATCATTATGAAAGATTTAAAACAGTACATCGTACAACATCAAGACAGGTTTTTGGAAGAGTTATTTTCCTTAATAAGAATCCCTTCTATCAGCTCAAAAGAACAACATAAACCCGATATGTATAAGTGTGCTTCCCGTTGGAAAGAATTGCTCATTCAAGCCGGTGTGGATTATTGTGAGGTAATGGAAACTAAAGGTCATCCTGTAGTTTTTGCACAGAAAATTGTTGATGCCTCACTGCCAACCATTTTGGTTTATGGCCATTATGATGTGATGCCGGTTGACCCAGAAGAGTTATGGAAATCAAAACCCTTTGAGCCCGAAATTAGAGATGGTAAAATCTGGGCACGTGGAGCAGATGATGATAAAGGACAATCTTTTATGCACGCAAAAGCATTTGAATATCTCGTTCAAACCAACCAACTGCCGTGTAATGTTAAATTTATGCTCGAAGGAGAAGAAGAAATAGGTAGTACCAACCTCTACGAGTTTTGCCAACATAATATAGAACTTTTGAAATCTGACATTATCCTTGTATCGGATACAGGAATGATAGCTTTTGATATCCCTTCAATTACCACAGGCCTCAGAGGTCTAAGTTATCTCGAAGTAGAAGTTAAAGGTCCCAATCGTGATCTTCACTCCGGACTTTTCGGCGGAGCTGTAGCAAATCCAATCAATGTCTTGTGTAACATGATCGCTTCTCTTACTAATGAAAAAAATGAAATCACTATTCCTCATTTTTATGATGATGTACAGGTTATCTCTTCCGAAGAGCGTGCATTGATGGCTCAAGCACCATTTAACTTGGATGCGTATAAAAAAGCTATTGACATTAAAGAAATTCACGGAGAAAAAGGCTATTCTACCATCGAACGTACCGGAATAAGACCGACTCTTGACGTGTGCGGAATTTGGGGCGGCTATACCGGAGAAGGCTCTAAAACAGTTCTCCCTTCTACTGCGCATGCTAAAATTTCAATGAGATTAGTTCCTAATCAGAAATCTGAAAAAATATCCGAGATGTTCCAAAAGCATTTTGAATCTATTGCACCTCCAAGCGTGACTGTAAAAGTAATTCCATCTCACGGAGGAGAAGCTTATGTGTCACCTATTGATATGATTGCATACCGGGCTGCCGAAAAAGCATATACAACAACTTTCGGAAAACGCCCCGTTCCTACCCGAAGCGGCGGAAGTATTCCGATTATTGCGGGTTTTGAAAGAATACTCGGAACCAAAGCAATCTTAATGGGATTTGGACTCGAAAGCGATGCAATACACTCTCCAAATGAAAACTTTCCCCTTGAAAATTTCTTGAAAGGAATTGAAACAATCCCTTATTTCTATAAATTTTATGCTGAGATGATGAAAGAAAAATAAGGGTTGGATGTTTCTATTAGAGAATAAAATAGTACTTTTGCATTCTATTTTTGTTATGTTAAAATTATATTAGAAAAAAGTAGTATGAAAAAAATTTTGTTGATTCTCTTATGCTTTATAACCTATTTATCTTTTGCAACAAAGGGATATGAAACTCAATATACCCTGACGGATTCCGGCTACAAAATTACATTTATTATAAATGATTGGAATTTAAAAACCGTTAATCCCGATGGCCAAGATTTTATGACCATTGATTTTAATAATGCACCGGTAGTGCAAAAAAAAGGATTTGCGGAAGTTCCCTTTATGAGTGTGTCTGTGCAATTACCTGCTCAAAAAAATGTAACCTTAAGGGTTGTCGCTACGGAATATACAGATGTTCAACTTGATTTTCCATTGCAACCTTCCCGTGGAGTCATTTATAGAAATCAAGACCCAAAATCTATCCCATACCAAATTGCTCAAGAGTCCTTAATTGATGATTTTTACCCGGAATCTTTATCTTATTTGGAAAATCCGTTCATTGTGCGCGATGTTCGTGGTACAACGGTTCGTGTTTTCCCCTTCAGATATAAGGCAAATTCTAAGCTCTTAAGAGTTTATACTAAAGTGGAGGTTCTTTTGGTCATCAATAATGAACCCGCAAAAAATCCATTATTGCGTGAGCCCCGAAATCATGGAAAAGAAGACCAAGGTTTGTACCGTTCTATGTTTTTAAATTATGAAATGCCTCGCGCTTCTGCCAATCTTGATGTCGCCGAATATGGCGATATGCTTGTGTTGACGCCTCCTGCCTATGAAAGTACAATTGATCCTTATATTCAATGGAAGAGAGAAAAAGGGTATCAAGTGACCAAACAAGTGGTAACCGCCGGAGCTAATGTGACTACGATTATTCAAACTGCATATAATAATAATCCCAATTTAATGTATGTGCAGTTAGTTGGGGATTGGGCAGATATAAAATCAAATACCATCTCTGCCGATGGATCTAATGCTCCTATAGACCCTAATATGGGTTGTGTGTCCGGAAGTGACAATTATCCTGACATCTCTATAGGCAGATTCTCATGCTCAAATACTTCCGATTTATTGGTGCAAATCAATAAAGCAATTAAGTATGAGAAAGAACCCAATATGGATGCGGGATGGCGTGAAACATTTATTGGAATTGCTTCCGATGAAGGTCCTGGTGATGATAGTGAATATGATTATCAACATATTCAAAGAATATACTCTCAACGGCTTGCAGGGTTTACCTATCAAACACATCAGCAAAATTATGATCCTAATGCATCTTCTGCAACGTTGGCTACTCATGTGAATTCAGGCGCTTCTACCATTGCCTATTGCGGACATGGTTCTTCTTCTGCATTTGTTACTACATACTATGGAAATACTCAGGTCAATAACTCAACCAATGGTGATAAATTGCCCTTTATAGTTTCTGTTGCTTGTGTAAATGGTGCATTCCACGAAAGTTCAGTGTGCTTTGCAGAATCATGGCTCCGTAAAGCAAATGGTGGTGCCGTAGTAACATGGATGTCTACCATTAATCAACCTTGGGACCCCCCGCAAAGAGGGCAGGATTATTTCTATGACATCTTGATTGGCGGCTTTAATTATGATGCCTATTCAGGACAAAGCGGTTATAATACCAGCGAACAAAGAACCCATTGGGGATCCATTACCGTCAATTCTGCCAATCTTATGCTTGCAGAATCATCTTCTTCTTATGATTTGGAAACAGTAAAAACTTGGACAACTTTTGGAGATGCTTCTTTGCAATTAAGAACTAAAAAACCCGATAATCTTGTGCTGTCCAATACGGTAGTTCCCGTCGGAGCACCCTTTACCGGAATAGCTTCTGTGAATGGAACTCCTCAAGAAAATGTGCTCATCTGCATCTCGCAAAATGGGAATTATTATAGCGGATTATCAGATGCAAATGGAAATTATTCAATTAATCATGCATTGACTCCGGGCAATGTTTTGCTCGTCGGAACCTCTTTTAATACGACAACTATTTATCAACAAACTACTTGTACCGGTGAGGTTTGCGAAACCGTAGAAAACTTCTCAGCTCAAGTGAATCTTAATGAAGTAACTCTTTCTTGGACGGCTCCCGCCGAAGATAGTATCACCGGTTATAATATCTATCGCGATGGAAATTTGATTGCTACAGTCAATACAACCTCTTTCTATGAAAATAATCTTCTTAACGGAACCTACAACTATTGTGTGGCAGTACTCTATAATAATGAAGAATGTTATATGACGACTTGTACTTCAGTGGAAGCATCCGATGGAATTAACCATGATTGCCCGGAAATTGATAATCTTTCGCTAATGGCCAATTCCAATCAGGTTACGGTGCAGTGGACTGCCCCGCAAAACGCTCAGACGATCTTTGAAGATGTAGAATCTCATAACGCTTTTACAATCAATTCTCAAGGAACAATAAGATGGAACTATATCGATGGTGACCAAAAAAATACGTTCTCTATCGCCAATTATTCATTTACCAATAATGGACAAAAAATGGCTTATATTGTTTTTGATCCGTCGCAAGTGATGCCCACTTCAGGTTCCACTCCATTGAGCCAAGGTGAAGGATTCCCCGCACACTCCGGCTCAAAATTCTTTGCCTCTTTCGGTGCTACAACTCCACCCAATA
>CAZWCI010000007.1:0-28654 GCA_964632815.1 uncultured Lentimicrobiaceae bacterium
CCCCAAACCGAAAAGCGAGCAAATTTACCCAACAGCATCAGCGTTGCACATTTTGTAAAATTAATCTTATAGAAACCCAAAGCAACTGCAAAAATATCGCCTACAAAGGGTAGCCACACAAAAAAGGCAAGCCATGATCCGTATTTATCGATTTTGACTTTTTGTTGATTCAATTTTTCGGGTGTCACTTTAAACCACTTCTCAATCCACTCCCATTTACCGAGATGTCCAATATAATAGGTCGTCAGACTGCCGAGCCAATTCCCGGAAGTGGCAATCAGCACCGTCAACCAAATGTTGCTTCCGAGAGCGAGTAATCCAATCAGCAGCACATCCGAACTGAACGGAACAAGTGTTGCGCTCAGGAAAGAACCTATGAATACGCCAAAGTAGCCCCAATTGATCAAAAATTCCATAATTCAAACTTAGAATAACAAAATAAGTAATAATTCAGATAATGTGAGGATGGTAGCGGTCGAAAAAGACATTAAAAAAAACGGCAGTTTGTAAGCTGCCGTTTTTTAAAAGAGTCATTTGAGCGGAAAACGAGACTCGAACTCGCGACCCTAACCTTGGCAAGGTTATGCTCTACCAACTGAGCTACTTCCGCTTATATCTGCCTTGTACCTCGGGCGGGACTTGAACCCGCACGAACGCAATGTTCACGGGATTTTAAGTCCCGCGTGTCTACCAATTCCACCACCAAGGCAACTTCAAAGAACTCTCTTTGTTTGAGGTTGCAAAAATACATCTTTTTTTAATAACTGCAACATTTTTTTTATTTTTTTTCATTCCTATCATTTTTTCTATTATTTTTGCATAAAACTATTGTATTGCTGTGTATTTAAACGAAAATGCTTTTCTTGATTTTCTGAAGGAGAAAGAAATTACATGGATTGGAATTGACTTTTCTATGGCTAAATTCACTAAGAAAGGGTTTAATTATACTCAAGAGATTTTGCAGCATTTTATGAATGCGTGGAATATGCTGATAATTTCGGACCAAAAGAAGTATGATATTCGGCTTAGTTTCAGGAAACCTATTATGGAATACGATCTCTCAATGGTAACGAAAAAGAACAAATCGGTTCGATTAAATTCTCTTCTCAGCGATTTTATCAATTTAGCCAATATCTATTCTGAAAAAGATATTATTGACTATATAAAAAACTTGGATACTCCAAAACATTCTACTTATAGCCTGATGTTTTTAGTAGAATCTTTTGATGATATGACCAAAACCGGCTCCGTATGGGTTATCATTCTGAATACAAACTCAAATGAAGTTATTTTGTGTGAGAAATTTTTAAAAAAACCCGGTGGTTTAGGAACCAAGAATTATTGGGCACGCATTTTTTACAATCTTTTTTTCGATATTCAAAAAAATGCTTTTTCGCGATGGGAAAATTCTGTTAAATCAATATAATTTATGAAATACGAGAATTAAATATAAATATAAATCATTAAAAAAAAAAGATATGGGTGCTTTCAAAGCTTATGACTTTAGAGGTGTTTTTAATAAAGACTTCAATCTGGAAGAAATTTACAAAATAGGATTTTTTCTTCCTAAATTATTAAATACTAATAAAATATTAGTAGGACGCGATATGCGTATTTCTACGCCGGAAATGTTTGCTACACTCTCCAAAGGGATTACGGATGCCGGTGCGAATGTTTATGATATGGGATTGACGACCACGCCAATGGTTTACTACTTTACTGCCAAACATCACTTTGATGCTTCTGTAATGATTACGGCTTCACACAATCCGAAAGAGTATAACGGACTGAAAGTATCGAGAACGGATGCTCTACCTGTGGGTTTTGATACTGGATTAGGCGAACTTCAACAAATGATTCAAACAGAAATAGTTGTGCCGGTTGCAGAAAAAGGAAAAATCATTCCTTATGATGTAAAAGAAGAATATTTGGGATTTTTAAAGAGTTATCAATCTGATATTTCTAATTTGAAAATTGCCATGGATTGCTCAAATGGGATGGCTTCTATTTTAGTAAAAGAAATTTTTGGGAATCAACCGACCTATATGTATGATGAATTAGACGGGACATTTCCGCATCACGAAGCCAATCCTTTAGAAGAAGAAAATGTTGAAGATTTAAAAGAACTTGTATTAACCGAAAAGGCCGATATCGGAGTTATTTTCGATGGAGATGCTGACCGTGTAATGTTTGTAGATGAAAAGGGAGAATTCATTCCGCCGGATTTGATGATTGCTGTGTTAGCACATTACTTCATTAAAGAAAAAAATATGAAGGGAATGGTAATTCAAGACATCAGAACTTCAAAATCGGTATCAGAATACATCAAGAAATTGGGACGTGATGTGTATATCTGGCGTGTAGGCCGTGCTTACGCTGCATTGAAATTGCGCGAAATTGACGGAGCCTTCGGAGGAGAATTTGCAGGTCATTATTATTTTCGCGATTTTTATTACTCTGACAGTGCTTTTGTGGCAGCTTTAGTTATCTTAAAAGTTATTAGTGAGATGAAACGAGATGGAATTTCCGTTTCTAAACTTATTTCTAAGATAGCAGTATATGCTAATTCCGGAGAAATTAATTTTAAAATAGAGCAAAAACAAGAAGCAATGGATGCCATGAAAGATTATTTCATGGAACAGGAAAATGCCACTGAATTTATGGATTTTGACGGTTATAGGATTGAATTTCCGGATTGGTGGTTCAATGTTCGTCCTTCTAATACTGAGCCCTATTTACGTTTGCTGATGGAAGCCAAGACAAAAGAATTACTCCAGAAGAAACTTGACGAAGCCAATTATTTATTGGCCGATTATATCAAAAAATAATGAAGAAAATTGAAAAAAGAGCCATTAAACCGGGGAATATGCTTAATCCTTCCCCGGTAGTGATGGTTAGTTGTGGCAGTGATATTGAAGAGTACAACATTATTACTGTTGCATGGACCGGGACCATCTGTTCCGATCCTCCCATGTGTTATATTTCTGTTCGCCCGGAAAGACATTCTTACAATATTTTAAAAAATAACAAGGAATTCGTCCTCAATTTGGTGACTGAACAATTGGCAAATGTTACTGATTGGTGCGGTGTGAAATCCGGAAAGAAATTTAACAAATTCTATGAGACAAATCTTACACCCATTAAAGCTCAAAAAGTAAAAGCTCCGCTGATTGCAGAATCTCCTGTCAATATCGAATGTATTGTCAAAGACATTATACCATTAGGCTCTCATGATATGTTTATTGCGGAAGTTGTTGCCGTTAATGTGGACGCTTCTTTAATCGACAAGAAAACAAATGCCATTCGACTATTTCAAGCCAATTTAATTACCTATTCCCATGGTCAATACTTTGGGTTGGGAAAAATACTTGGAAAATTCGGATTTTCTGTTCAAAAGAAAGCTACAAAGTAACTTTTACTTCGAATTCTTCATAACCTTCAATAATATCGCCTACTTTAATATCATTAAAATTCTCGATATTAAGACCGCATTCTTGTCCTACAACTACTTCTTTCACATCATCCTTAAATCGTTTGAGGGAGCCGAGTTTTCCGGAATAAATTACAATTCCGTCACGGATAAGACGAATTTTAGTATTTCTTTGCAGCTTGCCGTCTAGAACCATACATCCTGCAATATTGCCGACTTTGGTAATTTTATAGACTTCACGTACTTCAAGATTTGATAATATTTTCTCTTGAATTTCCGGAGAATGCATACCTGCAATAGCATCTTTAATTTCGTTAATTGCGTTATAAATAATCGAATAGATTCTGATATCTATTTGTTCTTGTTCGGCCAATTTACGAGAGCCGGGAGAAGGTCTTACTTGGAAGGCCACAATAATGGCATTTGAAGCAGAGGCCAACATTACGTCCGTATCAGTAACTTGTCCTACCGACTTATGAATTACATTTACTTGAACCTGTTCAGTAGATAACTTCAATAGTTCATCGGTAAGAGCTTCAATGGATCCGTCGGCATCTCCTTTGACAATAATATTAAGTTCTTTAAAGTCACCAATTGCCAATCGACGACCAATTTCATCAAGCGTAATATGTTTTTGAGTACGCAAGCCCATTTCGCGAATAAGCTGCATTCTCTTATTGGCTGCAATACGAGCATCATGTTCGGAAGCACATACTTTAAAAATATCACCTGCCTGAGGCGCTCCATTGAGTCCGAGCATTAGGACAGGAGTAGAAGGTATTGCCGATTTAACAAGTTGATTTCTTTCATTATAAAGAGCTTTCACTTTTCCATAACAAGAACCTGCCAAAATAGGATCTCCTACTTTCAAAGTTCCATTTTGCACCAAAATTTTGGCCACATATCCTTTTCCTTTATCTAAAGAAGATTCTATAACAGTTCCTACCCCACTACGATTCGGATTCGCTTTTAGTTCTAACAATTCAGCTTCCAAAAGCACCTTTTCCAAAAGATCATTAATATTTGTTCCGTGCTTAGCATCAATCTCTTGGCACTGATACGTTCCGCCCCATTCTTCTACCAAAATATTCATATTGGCAAGACCTTCACGTATTTTCTCCGGATGTGCAGTTGGTTTATCAATTTTAGTAATTGCAAATACCATGGGAACTCCGGCTGCTTGTGCGTGATTGATTGCCTCTACTGTTTGAGGCATAATAGAGTCATCGGCAGCAATAACAATAATACAAAGGTCTGTTACTTTAGCTCCGCGGGCACGCATGGCTGTAAAAGCTTCATGACCAGGAGTGTCCAAAAATGTAATCTTTCTACCATCAGCTAACTGCACCTCATAAGCTCCGATATGTTGGGTAATACCACCGGCTTCTCCGGCAATTACATTTGTTTTCCTAATGTAATCCAATAATGAAGTTTTACCATGATCCACATGCCCCATAACCGCAATAATCGGATGTCTCGGCTGTAAATCTTCCGGACTATCGTTATTATTAAGACTATCTTCATCATCAACATCCACCCCTACAAATGAAACCTGGTAACCAAATTCATCCGCAAGCAGAGAGATTGTTTCTGCATCCAATCTTTGATTAATTGCCACGAAAAGGCCAATAGACATACAGGTAGAAATAATTTGATTGACTGAAACATTCATCAAGGTTGCCAACTCATTAGCCGTAATAAATTCGGCTACTTTAAGTATCTTTTGATCGGCCACTTCTTGTTGTTCATGCTCTAAAATCTCAGCTTGAATATGTTTACGTTTCTCTTTCCTGTGTTTTGAAGTCTTAGATTTCCCCACAGGCCCCATTTTGTATATGGTCTCTTTGATTTGCTTATCAATTTCTTCTTTTGATAATTCCGTTTTGGGTGGAATTAGTTTTATTTTATCACTTCTAGTATCCCCTTGGATAGGAGAACCCGGTTTCTTAGGACCTGGAATTCTCTTTCTTTTACGCTTATTGTCCGGTTTTTTATCCGTATGCTCATCCTTTTTCTCTACGACATGATGGGTTTTCGCATCATCAGCCGAAGATTTCTTTTTAGGTTCTCCTAAATCCATCGTCCCAAGTACTTTAGGTCCGGTTAAAATAGGAACAGTAGTTGCATAGTGTTCTCTGCCCTCTCCTTGTGGCATGGCATTTGAAGAATTATCTGTGGATTGTTTTTCTTCTTTGACTGGAGCAATTGGTTCGGTTTTTTCGGGAATCTGTTTTCCACCATCTGCAATTTTCGGAGTTTCCACAATTGCTTTTACAACCTTAGGTTGAGATTTTGGCTCTTTTTTCTTGGGTGTAAGGTCAATTTTTCCGACAATCTTCAATTCAGTTGATTTAGATTTTTTCTCCGGAAGAGGTTTGTTTTCGTCTTCTGCAACAGGAGTAAATATTTCCGGAGCTTTAGGTTCAGGTTCAGTGACTTTAGGTTCATCCTGAACTTTATCAGTATTTGTCGATTGATTAATTAATTCTTGGGGAGCCGGAGCAATCTCTTCTTCTGATGGTTTTTCGGAATGTTTTCCTTTTTTATCCTTAGACTCATCCAAATTAATTGTCCCAATTACTTTAACGCTAACTTTGGGCGTTTGTACCGCTTTTTCGGATATTTGCTCTTTTGAACTTTCTGAAACACTTTTTACAGGTTCTTCCTTCTTTACTTCTTTTGTATCATCATTCTTCACTTCCTCATCCTGCTTAACGCTTTTCAAATCCCCATATAGTTTTTCTACATTTTGTTTATCCAATTTATCCCCTTGAAATTCTTTAACCAGAATTTCATACATCTCCGGAGTCAATTTAGAGTTCGGACTATCTTCAATTTCAAAACCTTTATTCTTGAGCTTATCAACAATAGTTTTAGATGCAACGTTAAATTCCCTTGCAGCTTTTCCTAATCTTGGTGTTTTTTTCTCTTCTGCCATATTCAAATATTTCCTTTTTTAATTGTTACTGTTTTTTTGATAAAGTTTTCGAATTCGGATAGACTAAGCCTAATTTTCAAAAATGCTCCGCATTAATTAATCCAATTCAAATTCTTTTTTAATTGAAGCAATCATCTCATCAACAGTTTCTTCTTCAAGATCGGTACGTTGGATTAGCTCATCGCGAGTTAATTTAAGAACACTCTTAGCGGTATCACATCCAATATTTTTAAACGCATCAATAATCCATTGATCGAATTCATCATTAAATTCGTTCAAATCTACATCATCATCATCCACTTCATCATCTCTGAATACATCAATTTCATAGCCGGATAATTTACTAGCCAATTTAATATTGTAGCCTCCTTTACCAATGGCAAGAGAAACCTGATCTGCTTTCATAAACACATTGGCTGTTTTCTGTTCTTCATCAATATCAATAGATGTTATTTTAGCAGGACTCAATGCTCTTGAAATAAGAAGACTGATATTAGAAGTATAATTGATGACGTCAATATTTTCATTCCTTAATTCGCGAACAATACTATGAATACGACTTCCCTTCATTCCCACACAAGCACCTACAGGGTCAATTCTATCATCGTAGGATTCCACCAATACTTTTGCTCTTTCTCCCGGAGAACGAACAATATTTTTAATAGTAATCAATCCGTCATATACTTCCGGAATTTCAACTTCCATCAATCTTTCTAAAAGTGTAGGTGATGTTCTCGAAATAATAATCAACGGAGTTGATGCTCTCATTTCTACTCGTTGCACTACAGCAGTTAAATTATCTCCTTTTTTATATTTATCGGCAGGAATCTGTTCTGATTTGGGTAATACTAATTCTACACCCTCTTCATCAAGCACCAGAATCTCTTTTCTCCACACTTGGCTTACCTCTCCCGTGATTAAATCTCCAATTCTATTTTCATATTTCTTGAAAATAATATCTTTTTCGTATTCAAGAATTTTAGCTATCAAATTCTGTCTCAAGGCCAAAATCTCTCTTCGAGCAAAATCAGACATTCGCACTTTATCAATCACTTCATCTCCAATTTCAAAATCGGGTTCGATTTTAATAGCATCGGAATATGAAATTTGAGTGAACTCATTTTCTACTTGTCCATCTTCTACAACCTCACGATATTTCTGAATCTCAAGGTCTCCACGATCCACATTGACAATAATATCAAAATTTGCATCCGGACCTAATTTTTTGGTTAATGCAGAACGAAAAACATCTTCCAGAATACGCATAAGGGTTTCTCTTTCAACATTTTTTAATTCTTTGAATTCCGCAAAGGTTTCAATTAAATTTTGGCTCTCTTCCATTTTTATTGATTATTAATAATTTAACTTTAAATTATCTGACTTTTTTTTTCTAATTTAACACCATATCAAAGAAATAAAATAAGGGCTACACGCCCCTATCATCATCATCATCGTTATCCTAAAGAAAACTCCCACCTTGAGAGTGAGAGTTTCGAGCGTTGACCAACCAGGATTCGAACCTAGACAGACAGTACCAAAAACTGTAGTGCTACCGTTACACCATTGGTCATTCATCCTTTCGTTTGAGGGTGCAAAAATACATCTTTTTCTTTTATCCGCAATATTTTTTTTACTTTTTTTTTATTTTTTTTTATTTTTCAAAAAAAATAGCGGTTTCACCCTTAATTTTTACATTAAATATCATTATTCCTCTTTACAATCATTATATAATTCGCTCATTCAATCCCTATTTGTATATTTTTTAATTGTTGTCCGGAAAAAAATAAAAACCGGAAAAAATAATCAACAGGACTTGATAATCAAGTAGCCGATTTTATTTATTTGGGCGTGCCGGCCGTTGGCCGTCGGTGCCCGGCTACAAGTCCGCAGCCGGTAGTCGTGTGGTCGCAATGCTGCAAAAAGAGCTTCCTCCGGTCGCTTTTTTGCAGCAGCGTCCACATCGCCTCCCGTCCTTACGGGCTTTCCGCCTAAGCACCTCACGCGGTCGGAAGGGCAAAGGAGTTGCTCCGATTCAACAAAACTAGAAGTTAGAAATTGCCAGAAGGTCAAATGGCATTCCCCACTCTTATTCGTGTATTCGTGGCTTTTATTTTCTATGGAATTATTTATTATTGCCACGAATGCACGAATTATTTTTTTTCTTGTATTCGTGGCTTTTTTTAATTCTTTTCATGTTGTTGTTTGCCACGAATGCAGGAAGTTTTTTTATTGGCTAATTTTCATCTCCGAATTTTATATTGAAAAGATTGTTTCTGAAATATTGGTGTCCCGTAAATATATCTAATTGTTTGATTTGCAATTAGATATTTACAGGCAAAGCCCTATAATTAAAAATAGACTATAACAAATTGTTTTATTTTAGATTACATAGATGTTTTACTTTTTTACGGGACACCAATAATATTTTTTCTTTTTTATCTGTTTTATTGATATGGTCTAATTCATAAAGAAAAAATAATTTCGATTATAATGGAAAATATAATCTATAATTTTCTTTTTTAATGATACTACTTATTATTATTTTAGGATTTTTATGTAAATTTGCAACCTCGTTAAAGTAAAAGCATTTTATTAAATAAGAATTATTTTATTATCATTTAATTATAGAACATATATCATGAAAAAAGATCATCTTATTTTTGATTTAATTGAACAAGAACGTAAACGTCAGACTTCCGGTTTGGAATTAATTGCATCGGAAAACTTTGTCAGTGATCAAGTTATGGAAGCAATGGGCTCCGTATTAACCAACAAATATGCGGAAGGTTATCCAGGGAAAAGATACTATGGCGGCTGTCAAATCGTAGATCAAACTGAACAAATTGCCATTGACCGTGCAAAACAACTTTTCGGTGCCGAATGGGCTAATGTTCAACCGCACTCGGGAGCACAAGCCAATATGGCAGTCTTACTTACCTGTCTAAAACCCGGAGACACCTTTATGGGATTGGATTTATCTCACGGAGGACACTTGTCCCACGGTTCTCCCGTAAACTCATCCGGAATTTTATATAAAGCAGTGGCTTATGAAGTGGACGAAGAAACCGGAGTTATCAATTACGATAAAATGGAAGAGGTCGCTTTAAGAGAAAGACCGAAATTGATTATCGGAGGAGCTTCTGCTTACTCTCGTGATTGGGATTGGAAACGAATGAGAGAAATCGCCGATAAAATCGGAGCTATCCTAATGGGGGACATTTCCCATCCTGCAGGGCTCATTGCACGCGGTTTACTCAATAATCCTATTCAATATTGTCATATTATTACGACCACCACGCACAAAACATTACGTGGACCACGTGGCGGCTTAATGCTCATCGGTAAAGATTTTCCGAATCCTTGGGGCATAACCACCCCAAAAGGCGAAATAAAGATGATGTCACAAATGCTTGACAGCGCCGTATTCCCGGGAACACAAGGCGGACCGCTGGAACACGTAATTGCAGCCAAAGCCGTAGCTTTCGGAGAAGCATTGAGTGACGATTACCTTACTTATATCAAACAAGTAAAAGCCAATGCAGCCGCTATGTCTAAAGCATTTACCGATAAAGGATACAAAATTATCAGCGGTGGTACCGATAATCATTTGATGCTTATCGATTTACGTACTAAATTCCCAGAAATTACCGGAAAATTAGTAGAAAACACCTTGGTACGTGCAGACATTACCCTCAATAAAAATATGGTTCCTTTCGACAGTCGAACTCCATTCAGCACCTCAGGAATCCGTGTCGGAACTCCGGCCATCACTTCCCGCGGACTAAAGGAAAACGATATGCCCTTTATTGTGGAACTGATAGACGATGTTATTTCAAATATTGAAGACAATATTTTTATTGAAAAAACAGCGAAAAAAGTTAACGAATTTATGACGAATCGCCCGCTTAATATATGGCAATAATCAAATATTAAGGCTTCTAATCGACACGGATGAAAACAAAAACGCAGAAATTAGACGCCATCCTCACACATAAACTTTGGGGAACACTCATTTTTCTATTCCTCATGTGGTTCATGTTCTTTTGTACATTTACATTAGGAGCATATCCGCAACAAGGCATTGAATGGTGCATGGCACAACTCGGGAACTTCCTTGTATCACGAATCGGAGAAGGATACATCTCCGATTTTGTCAACAATGGAGTGATTGGGGGCGTGGGCAGTGTGCTGGCCTTTATGCCCAATATTTTAATTCTCTTTTTCTTTACCTCTCTCTTTGAAAGCACCGGCTATGTTCAACGTACGGCTTATCTCTTAGATGGATTAATGCATAAAATCGGATTGCACGGAAACTCTTTTATTCCACTCCTTATGGGCTTCGGATGCAATGTTCCCGCCATTTTGGCAACCAAAAATATATCTGAAAAGAATGGTAAGATTTTGACAATGATCATGATTCCATTTATGTCTTGCAGCGCAAAAGTCCCTATTGATTTGTTATTGATTGGAACTTTCTTTCCCGATCATCCCATTTCAATGCTCTTTTTCATCTACGGAATCGGAATTTTCATTGCAATAATTACCGCATTGATTCTCAATAAATTAGTTTTTCATCCAACCGTAGACAACACTCCGGTAGTGTTGCAACCCTACAAAAAACCTACCCCAAAGTTCGTCTTAAAATTAATGTGGGAAGCTTCCTATGAATATCTTAAAAAGATTGGAACTGTAGTTTTGCTTGCCGTGATGGTTATTTGGTTTTTGGATCATTTTCCGGAAAGAGAGCCCCAACATTATGCATCAAGCGTGGCAGCAATTGAGCAAAATGACAGTTTGTCGGATACTCTAAAAAATAGTTTCCTGAAAGATTTATCGATGGAAAAAATGGTGTATCAACAAGAACACTCCTACTTGGGGCAAATCGGAACCTTTATTGCTCCTGCATTGGAACCTTTGGGTTTTGATTGGAAAATGAGTATCTGTTTAGTAGCCGGACTCCCTGCTAAAGAATTTATTGTAGGCACATTAGGGGTTCTATACAAAACAGAAGCTGATGGAGAAGAAATCAACACCCATCTGCCTGCTCGATTGAAAAATGAAACTTATATGTCGGGGGAGAAAAAAGGAGAACCTGTTTTTAATCAAGCAGTTGCCTTATCTTTCCTCATATTTGCTCTTCTTTATATTCCTTGTATTGCCACATTTTTCTCCATCAAAAAAGAAGCCGGAATAAAATGGGCTGTTTTCTCCGTAATCTATTCCATCTCTATTGCTTGGATTACTGCTTTTCTCTTTTATCGAGTTGCTTTATTCTTTATTTAATATATATGAAAAAAATATTCGGATTCTTCTTGTTAATAAGCATTATTGGGGGTGCATGCAAACCAAAAGTAGCTCCTATTGAAATCATTCCGGATGTTCAAAAAAATCATCTGCAACGAAATCACCTGTTTGGAGAAGTGAAAGAGATTACTACGGAAAAATACATAATGGTCAATAATTCAGATTCACTCGCTGAAGAGAAGCACCTCTCTACCACTATCCAAAAATATAGTACCGATGGGCTGCTGACTGCCGTCATTACGCTCAATCAAGATAAAGATACTCTTTTCATGGAGAAAGTGTCCTACTCGAAAGATGCAAAAGTAGTCTCTTCTCAAAAAACAGATCAAAAAAATAAGATAATTGCCGAGACCACCTATCAATACGACCGAAACGGATTTAAAACTGAAGAAAAATATATAGAAAACGGTCAAATTTACATGACCATCCTCTATAAAAATGACGACAAAGGCAATGCAATGGTGATGATGCAAAAACAGGACTCTATTACCCTGACCAATAAATTACAATACAACCCCAACGGATTAATCACACAGATGGAAGAGTATGATCCTTTTGGAAAATTATTTAAATACATTACCTACGAATACGACAATTACGGGGATGAAGTCAATCGAAGAGTGTTCAATAAAAACAATAAACAGATTGAATTTACGTATACAGTATATAATCAAAAGGGACATTTACAAAAGGTTCTTTACGAAGACTTGATTCACGGAATTAAAACCCTGACTGAATATAGCGAACACGATTCAAAGGGGAACTGGACTATAGGAACTTATAAAAAACAAAATCAAATAATTTATAAACAAAAAAGAACGATTCTCTATTATTAACCTAAACAGAAAAAAATGGATTTAAGTAAAGTTTTATCAATCACCGGAAAAAGCGGATTGTTTACATTAGTGTCTCAGACCAAATCAAACTTCATTGTAGAGTCTTTAACGGACGGCAAACGTTTTCCTGCTTTTTCGCATGATGGTGTTGCCATTTTGGATAATATTGCTATCTTTACCGATGAAGAAGACAAACCGTTAGGAGATGTTTTTCAAGCGATTTATAAAAAAGAGGGAGGTCAGAAAACTCCGGATATTTTAAATAATAATACAAAATTAAAATCCTACTTCGAAGAAATCCTCCCCAATTATGATCGCGAAAGAGTATATGTATCTAACATTAAAAAGGTTTTGGCATGGTATAATCTGTTGATTGAACATAATTTAATTCAACCGGATGAAGAAAAAGCCGACGCTACCGTGACGGAAGAAACGAAAGATGAATAGCTCTTTGTGTGTATGCTGAATTCATGGAATATTAATCATCAAAAATAAAATAATATGTCAAAATTGCTTTTATTAGGAGACGAAGCCATTGCGCAAGCAGCATTAGATGCAGGCTTATCGGGCGTATATGCCTACCCCGGGACTCCTTCCACAGAGATTACGGAATTTATCCAACATTCCAAACAAGCTGCAGCAGGAAATGTCCACCACATCTGGGCAACAAATGAAAAAACTGCCATGGAATCGGCAATTGGAATGTCTTACGCAGGAAAACGCGCTTTGGTGTGTATGAAACACGTAGGCCTTAATGTCGCTGCAGACCCATTCATGAATTCAGCAATTACCGGAGCAAACGGAGGTTTGGTGGTACTGGTCGCTGATGACCCCTCCATGCACTCTTCTCAAGATGAACAAGATTCACGTTTCTATGCCAAATTCGCCATGATTCCTTGCTTCGAACCTTCGAATCAACAAGAAGCTTATGACATGACCTATGACGCATTTGATTTGTCCGAAAAATACAAAATTCCGGTGATGCTGCGCGTTACAACCCGACTAGCCCATTCCCGCGCCGGCGTTGAACGAAAAACCATTCGCCCTCAGAACGAAATTCATCTGCATCCCAACCCCAAACAATTTATTCTGTTACCCGGAAATGCAAGAGTTTACTATAATGAACTGCTTGAAAAACAAGCTCATTTTGTTGCCGAATCCGAAACCTCAACCTATAATAGGTTGATCGATGGTCCGAATAAATCTTTGGGAATTATTGCATCAGGAATTGGGTACAACTACGTTAAAGAAAATTTTATCGGCACTCCCTGTCCCTACCCTATTCTTAAAATCACTCAATATCCGTTGCCTACAGAAAAAATAGCCAAATTATTGGATGAATGTGATGCTGTTCTGGTAGCCGAAGAAGGATATCCGATTATTGAAGAACAATTGCGCGGCTTACTCAATAGAACCGGCAATATCAAAGGTCGAATGGACGGCACATTGCCCAGAGCAGGCGAATTAAACCCCAACCATTTGGCAAAAGCACTCGGCATTAAGGAAGTTCACGGTCCGGCCATTCCCGAAATCGTTGTTGGACGCCCACCCGCACTCTGCTTCGCCTGCCCGCACATCGACTCCTATAATGCCCTCAATGAAGCTATGGCTCCGCACGGAAAAGGAAAAGTATTTTCAGATATCGGCTGTTACACCCTCGGTGCACTCCCACCCTACAACGCCATCTATTCTACTGTGGACATGGGTGCTTCGATAACCATGGCCAAAGGTGCTGCCGACTCTGGATTACGCCCCGCAGTTGCCGTTATCGGTGATTCAACATTCACCCACAGCGGAATGACCTCCCTCTTGGATGCCGTTTACGAAAATACCCCCATTACCGTCCTCATTCTCGATAACAATACAACAGGAATGACCGGAGGACAAGATTCTCACGCACTCGGCCGTATCGGAAATATTTGCAAAGGTCTCGGCGTCGAAGAAGAACATATCAGATTGATTAAACCTTTGAAAAATCAACATGAGCAAAATGTGCAAATTATAAGCGAAGAAATTGCCTATCAAGGCGTTTCTGTTATCATTCCTACACGCGAATGTGTCCAAACGTTAAGCAGAAGAATGAAAGCAAAAAAACAACACATGCTTTAATTTACCAATTCATTTGAAATTTTAAAAATACAAATATGAAAATAGATATTATTTTAGCCGGAGTGGGTGGACAAGGAATTTTATCCATTGCCTCAATTATTGGTTATGCAGCTGTGAAAAAAGGATTGTACATGAAACAAGCTGAAGTGCATGGCATGAGCCAGCGCGGTGGAGATGTTCAATCTCATTTTCGCCTCGCCGACTATGAAATTGCCTCTGACCTTATTCCACTGGGAAAAGCAGACCTGATTATTTCGGTAGAACCTATGGAAGCGCTGAGATACCTCCCTTGGCTTTCCGCTGACGGATGGTTAATTACCAACAGCCAACCTTTCGTTAATATTCCCAATTATCCTGACGAAGAACTCATCAAAAAAGAGATTGATCAATTGCCCCATAGCTTGATGATTAATGCAGACCAGATTGCTAAGGACTTGGGTTCGGAACGTTCTGCCAATATGGTTATCTTAGGAGCGGCTTCCCCCTACTTGCAAATGGATTTTGAAGCACTCGAAAATGCCGTATCCGAAGTATTTGCCAAAAAAGGTGATGACATAGTAGCTATGAACTTAGCTTGTCTTAATGCCGGCAGAACTTACGCCATGCAGCAACTTCGATAATCAAACTCTTTAACGAAAAGTCCGACAATGCGAATAATGAAAATGCTGATTCTTATTTGTTTACTCTCCATCGGCATGATTGTTCCATGTTCGTCCTTTGCCCAAATCAAACCTTCACAAATACCGACAGTTCCACTAAAAGATGTGTCGGTAGAAGAACTAAATCTCCTTTTCGACGAAACTAACCAACATTTCAAATTCAAAGCTATTGAGAAATATACCGATGAAATTTGCAAAGAATTAAACGGATCCGTCCTCATCTCTTTGGACGACCACATTTTATTGCATCGTCATGTCGGTTATCTTCGTCTATTTGAAAATCCAAACAGCTATCCCGCTTACACTGCTGCGGAAATGCAAACGGCAAGAGTTAAAAATGAAAATCTAATCTCCGAATACACACTGTTTGAATCCGCCTCTATTTCTAAACAATTTACCGCAGCAGCCGTTTTAAAACTTGTAGAGCAAGGACGATTGGCTCTGACCGACACTTTAAAGTCCTTTTTTCCTGAATTGCCTTACGAAAAAGTCACTATTCACCATCTGCTTACTCATACTTCCGGAATCCCGGAATATTTTGATTTTGAGGTTGCTTTTTTTTCCGATACTTCGGTCCTATTGACCAATCAAGCTTTGATTGAGTTATTGGCTCAAAAACAGCCTCCCACTGATTTTAAACCCGGCGATAAATTCTCCTATTGCAATACCAACTATGTCCTGTTGGCCTCCATTGTAGCCCAAGTTTCGGGAAAATCATTCGAACAATTTGTTATAGAGCAACTATTTACTCCCGCCAACCTGCAAAATACCTTTTTCCGGACACAACTCTCCGTTAAAGAGCCGTCCGTTATTGCCAAAGGACATTTGCGAAATAAAGAAGAAGTCAAACCCTTCTATCTTGACGGCACCCTTGGCGACAAAGGCATTTATACCACCGTCGCCGATTTGTATCTTTGGGGACAACAACTTTTCAAAGGCAATATCATCTCCGAAAATTCCCTCAAAATGGGCACTTCAAAACAAAATTATCTGTCCGGAAATAAGAAAGCAACAGAAATTTACGGATACGGATTAAGAATAGAAGAAAATAAAAACTACGGAAAATTGATATTTCACGGAGGATTATGGAGAGGATTTCAAAATTTGTATATCTATCGTCCTTCAGACCGTTGTTACATCATCTTTCTGTCCAATTTACGCAACAATGCACATTTTCGTAAAAGTGATGAATATTTTCATCTTTTAGACGGAGTTTAATCTATTTTTTTCTCAATATATTTTTTCTTTGGGCGTGCCGGCTACGCCGTCGGTGTCCGGTTCCAAGTCCGCAGCCGGTAGCCGTGTGCTCGCAAAGCCGCAAAAAGAGCTTCCTCCGGTCGCTTTTTTGCGTCAGCGAGCACATCGGCTCCCGTCTTTGCGGGCTTTCCACCTACCACCTCACGCTTGGGAATGGCAAAATCTTTGCGTCTTTAAAGTAATTTTCAACAACTTTCCAACCCTTTGATAATGATGGTACAAGACCTAACTCAGGTTATTTTAAAAGTTATACTGGATAACATTTTTTTTTTGCTATTTTTGTATCTTCAAATATTTTCAATAAAATGGCTTATTATGCACTTTAGAAATTATATATTTCTCCTGATTCTCCTGATATTCAACTTATTGATTCCCTTCAAAAGTTTAGGAAATCATGGGGATACAGTTCCAAAGTCTGCGATTTATTTAAGTCAATATATACAAATACAGTCTGTTACCGGCTTCGAGAAAGAAGCGGGCATTTATTTTTCCCAATTAGCTTCAGAGAAGGGATTACATGTTCAGGTTTTTACGGAAGAGATTGATTCTTATAATTTTGCAGCATCTTTATACCCACTCTCTTGCGGAAAGCCTAATGTTGTATTTTTAACTCATATTGATGTTGTGGATGCTCAAGAGGAGCATTTAAATAAATATCCACCCTTTTCCGGTATCATTGCTGAAAATTGTGTTTGGGGAAGAGGTAGTATTGATAATAAAGGGATGGGAATAATGCAATTAATGGCAATCTCCAAATATGTTGAATTAGCGAAAATATCCGATTTACCATATAACATCACCTTGTTGGCTGTCTCCTCTGAGGAGATTGGAGGTATAAAAGGGGCTAAGATTATTTCGGAGCACTTTTTAGATCAACTCAATCCAGTTGTGGTATATGGTGAAGGGGGTTCCGGTTTTGACGGATTGTTTTCGAAAGAGCCCCAAAAACATGTCTATGGAATCTCTGTTGCCGCCAAAAGATATCTCTGGCTTGAATTATCCCTCAATGTTAAAGTATCCGGACATGGCTCTGTTCCTCCACTCAATTACTCTACCCAGGAATTAATCAATGCTTTAGCGCGTATTTTAAACATTAACAAATACCGACCCTTACAATATTCAGATCCGGCAATCCGAATGTTCAAAGAGGTGGGTCATATTGAAAAAGGGGTTAGAGGAATGGCATACAGAAATATCAAGTTTTTCTCCCCTTTAGTAAGTGCTAAACTACGGGATAATAATATGATATACTCTGTTTTGAGTAATACTATAACCATCACCAGTTTGTTCACCACTCTGGGGGCTCCTAATGTTATCCCCAGTCAAACCAAGGCAATTTTAGACTGTCGGTTGCTCCCTGGTGTAGAAACCGATGAGTTTATCCATAAAATAAGAAAATGGTTGATGAACGATTCTATAAAAATCAAGATTATCGGTGAAAGTATATCAGCTCTTTCAACTGTTCCTGAGAACTTTTTTTATAAGATGAAAATTGCATTGCAAAAAGAATATCAGGACTCGGAAGTGATCAGTTTGATTTTTCCGGCCTCAAATGACAATAATTATTTTAGAGCAAAAGGAATCCCAACCTACGGAATTTTACCCATTTTCATGACACAGGAGATGATGGGCTCTATCCATAATGTCAATGAAAAAATCCCGATTGAAAGCTTAGAAAGTGGAATTCGCGTGTATGATCATCTTATTCAGGAAATCTTATTTGAACCTGTTATAAAAGTTGAAGAATAATTGAAGATGAGGAGGAGAACATTCAGTGAAGAGTGAAGCTATTTTGCTATTTTGAATACTGTATAAATTCCTCGCAAAGACGCTAAGCCGCAAGGGTTTTTCCATCCCGAGCGTGAGGTGGTAGGTGGAAAGCCCGCAAAGACGGGAGGCGATGTTTCCGCTGCCACAAAAAAGCGACCGGAGGAAGCTCTTTTTGTGGCTTTGCGGAAACACGACTACCGGCTGCGGACTTGGAGCCGGACACCGGCGGCGAAGCCGACACGCCCTAATAAAAAATACAAAAAAACTAAGGAATAACCATTTTACCGGTTTTGGATCCTCCCATAGAACAAGAGGCCTTAACCTTGACTTTACTCCCACTTGGCACATCCGAAAGTTGAATTTCAATCGTCTCCGAATTTTTGTCCCGGAGAATATTTTCCACAGGAATCTCAATCTCTTTTCCATCCACTTTTACGGAAAGGGTTTTGATGAAATGAACACTAACATCTCTAACCTGATGCAAAACTTGAACTTTCAACGTTTGCGTTTCTTGGTCGTACGAGATCAACACATTTTGCGGCGGATGAGCCATCATGAGAACGGGTACCAGCAGCAGCCAAAACAGAAGTACAATTTTTGTTTTCATGGTAAAAATTTTGATGATGAATATAAAGAACTTGTAACTGACAATTTGCCCTATCATGGTTTGAAAACAGGACTCTTGTGTATGCAAAAATAATAATAAATGAATGCAATTATTCACAATTGAGCTATTTTTTTACAATTTCGATAAAAAAAAGGAAGTATTTGCATACCTCCTTTGATGATGATGATTTGTTAGTTCTTTACTTTGAAGAGATTTGAGTTACTGTCCCGTTCATCTCTTTATAAATTCCGCCGTTGGTAGAGAAACCCAAGGTCCAATAATAAACGCCGTCGGTAGATTTACTGCCAGTGGTCGTTGTGCCATCCCATTGAAAGTCGGGTTGCAACGAACTGTACATTAGTATTCCCCAGCGATCGTATATGCTAATGGTAAACGAAAACATTTCGAAGTCGTATTCAATTTTAAACACATCATTGTAGCCATCGTTATTCGGGGTAAAAACATTCGGAATACGGATATCACAATCCCTGAATTCAACTTCCACAGAGGAAGATGTGGTTCCGCAATAGCCGGAAACCAAAACTGTATAGGTTCCCGTAACAGTAGGAACGAAATAAGGACTAGTGGAACCGTCATATTCCCAATAGTAAGTGTAGCCAGGCGTTGTCGCATCCAACACAATCGGATCGCCTTCGCAAGCAACGGTATCTCGGCCAATAACCACCACCGGGGTTTGCAGATAATCTACATTGATGGTATCACTGCTGTTGTAGCAGATATCGGAAACGACAACCCAATAGGTACCACCTTCAGGATATACCGTATATGTTCTATTGGTGGAATTGTCCTGCCATAAATAGGTCGTGTCTCCGGTCAATCCATTGGTAAAGGCATCTAAAACAAGTATCGCCAAATCGCAAAGAGTGGTATCTTCTCCGATATAGGGATTAAATTCCGGATAGAATGACATGAGAATGGTATCCGAGACGGAGCAACTATGTTCATTGGTTACAGTAACCATATAGGCACCTTCGGACCAAACCTCAACCGTAGGAGTCGTATCTCCGCTGTGCCACAAGTAGGTAGAGTTAGGATGAAAGGCATCTAAGACAAAACCTTCATTGTTGCACACGGTCGTATCACGTCCCAAGTCTATGGTAAAATCATCATAATAACGCACATGAATGCTCAGAGTATCTATACAGGCATTGGCAGTGTCGGAAATAAAGACATAGTAAGTTCCGCTGTCGGGCACGATAATCGAAGCATTGGTGTCATTTTGGTAACTCCACATGTACTCTTGACCGCCGCCTGCGATGAAAACAGCACTATCTTCTTTACATACGATAGTATCGCCGGAGAGTGTCGGGTCGAAGGAGGGGAATGTAATGGGCATCGTAATGGTATCGTAGCAATTACCATCCAAACCTTCAATCCCTGAAATAAGGGTTACGTTATAATTACCCGGTCCCGGATAAGGGATGTCAGAGGGAGCATAGTTATTGGAATTCAGGCCATTTCCAAAGTCCCAGTATGCAATTGTGCAGGGATCGTCGGTACCGTCGGGAACAATTCCATCGGCTGAAATGGTGCTGGTATTATCCAAGCGGAGTTTCGTAAAACACTCTTCCAAACTATAATTAAACAAGGCAAGCGGAAATCGGGTTTGCACATTGGTCGAAAGGGTAAATCTACAGTTTGAATTTTCGGTAAAAGAGACTTCACAGTAAAGCATATCAGAACCAAGGGTACTAACATTTACCGTTTGATTCGTTGAGATGGTCGTTCCCGGATTGCTTCCCCAATACCAGCGATAATTAAACCCATCGGGGGCAGAATAAGAAACCTCATCCACATTTCCACAGGTACGAACCTCTATTCGTTTTTTGGCACAACCAATCACATAATAGGCATAACCAAAGTGGGCAGTCGGAGAACAATCATAGGTAGTCAAACGCACTTTAATAATCTGTCCATGATAGGCAGAAACATCAAAACCTACTGTTGTCCAATTTTTACAAAGAGTTGTACTGCTTCCATAAGACCAGCCCTGTGTTGTATTTCCTGCCACAAAGTCAGCAGATCCACAAGTCGGGTCAATCTCCATATCAAAGTTATTCAGTAATTGAAAAGTAAACCTTGGTTGTTGGGCATACGAGTGGCTTGGATCTTGAAGTACCGCGGACCATGTCAATAGAATGATATCATATAGGTTAGTATCTACTAAATAGGTGTATGTAATCCCTTCTGCCTGGGCTCCGACACTACTGTTGCCCAAACGGATAGAACTGGAATATCCCGGAGGGACACATGGGAACCCTGAATAAGGGTCGGTTCCTGAGGTCATAACAGTATGTCTACCACTGGATACCCCCGTATTCTGATAAGGATTTGCAAATGTCCCATATTGACACAACACATTGGGCCCATATAAATTGGTGTAATCCAAGCAATCATCAGCCGCACGATCGCCTTTTCCTCTAAAAACGGTCTGTGCACTGACAGACGCAATTCCTATTGACAACAACATGATAACGAAGAAACTGCGTAACAAATAATTCATTTTTTTTTCACTCATCTTATTTAAATATCTTAAAAAATAATATTGTGTTAATTAAAAAAACAAACTTTATACTTCTCATAAAAAGTATAGTTTTCATCCTAACATAACTTTATAGTCGCCATTAGAAGCGAAAAAGTTGCCTCTAAAATGTCTAATAAAAAGCAAAAATAATAAAAAAAATGAAAAGTGAACCATTTTCGCATGATATTTTAAATTTCTTAAACAATATTGTAATTTCCGCAAAAGGAATCTGCATAAATTTTATATTTTTGCAAGCTAATAAAGAATCGAACCTTGAAGATACATTACACTTTGGAAAGCTTACCTCATTTTCGGAATCCGGTAGTCACGGTCGGGGTTTTTGATGGGGTTCATCTCGGGCATGTAAAAGTCATTGAGCAATTGGTGGATTATGCGCATAAAAAAGAGGGAGAGAGCATTCTCCTAACTTTTGATCCGCATCCCCAAGAGGTATTGCATCCACGGGGCGATTTTTTCCTGATCAATACAATAGAAGAACGCATTGCATTATTATCCCAAACCGGTATTGATCATTTGATTGTAGTGCCTTTCACTCTTACTTTTTCTCAACTGACCTATGAGCAATTCATACGAGAAATATTAATTGGAAAGATAAAGGCAAAAGCAATTGTCATGGGGCCCAACCATAGTTTCGGAAAAAACAGAGAAGGACATTTTGACAATATTACCGAGTTGTGCCACCAATGTGATGTGGATGTAGTTGAAATTCCGGAGTTTATATCTCAGGATATTGCAGTACGTTCCTCTAAAATTCGTCATTATATAGCCGAAGGAGATGTACAAAAGGCCGAAGAGTTGCTGGGGCACCCAATTCATAATCATTGATTTATGTTTACCGATATCCTACAAAAATTTGCTTTCCCGCTGTTCCTTGCTCCGATGGAATCGGTAACGGATGAAACCTACCGTATGATTTGTAAAGAGTTTGGAGCGGATGTGTTGGTATCGGAGTTTATATCTTCGGAAGCGCTCATCAGGGATGTCCGCGACAGTAAAAATAAGCTTTCGTTTAATGAAGTGGAAAGGCCAATTGGCATTCAAATTTTCGGTCATAATGAAGACTCTTTGTGTCGTGCCGCTGAGATTGCCGCGCAGGAAAATCCAGACTTTATTGACATTAATTGGGGGTGTCCTGTAAAGAAAGTGGTAAGCAAGGGCGCCGGTGCAGCTATTTTAAAAACACCCGATAAGATGGTAGCACTGACACAAGCCGTTGTAAAATCGGTTTCATTACCGGTTACAGTAAAAACACGCCTCGGCTGGGATGAAACAGATCGCCCCATCGTCGAATTAGCGGAAAGACTTCAAGATGTGGGTGTACAAGCCATTACCATCCATGGGAGAACTCGCTCACAGATGTATTTGGGGCAAGCCGACTGGACCTTGATTGGCGAAGTGTGTCGCCATCCCCGCATCACCATTCCCATCATCGGCAACGGCGATATCAATTCAGCAGAAAAAGCAGTCGCCTACAAAAATCAATACGGAGTTGACGGAATCATGATTGGAAGAACTGCCATCGGCAACCCATGGATTTTTCGCCAAGTTAAAGAATATCTTCGCCATCAGAACACTCCCCTGCCCTCGTATGCAGAACGCGTGTCGGTCTGCTTGAGACATTTGCAACAAGCCGCTACCACGAAACCGGAAAAAGTGGCCGTTTTGGAGATGCGCCGCCACTACGCCGGCTACTTTAAAGGGATTCCCAATTTTAAAGAAACCAAAATCAAACTCATGCAAGCAAACTCCGTGACAGAATGTGCCGATATCCTCCTTGCCAATATTGATTTCTATGCATCACAATTATAAAGATTATATTTCGTTATAAAGTCTTCATACATAATAAAAAAAATGAAAAAAATATCCCTTCTTTGGCTGTTTCTCTGCTTATTTGCAGGATTATTGCCCTTATCGGCACAAACCGATTCAAAAAAGATTTATGTTTTTGAAATTGATGACAATATTTCCAAACCGGCGTTGCGCAAAACAGAAAAAGCACTTGAAGAAGCAAAGGAGATGAAGGCGGATTTACTGTTACTCCGATTGAACACCTTTGGAGGCGAGTTGGAAGCAGCGGATAAAATCAGAACTTTACTGCTCGATGCACCAATGCCGACAATGGTTTATATTGATAATAATGCCGCTTCGGCGGGAGCATTAATCTCTATTGCATGCGATAGTATCTATATGGCTCCGGGTGGCTCTATTGGGGCAGCTTCCGTTGTCAATCAAGAAGGCGAAATTATGCCCGATAAGTATCAGTCTTATATGCGTTCCCTGATGAGAACCACTGCAGAGAAAAATGGTCGTGACCCCATGATTGCTCAAGCAATGGTTGATCCGGATATTTATATCAAAGGAATCATAGATTCGGGGAAAGTGCTTACATTTACTACAAAAGAGGCCATTCGTCACGGATTTTGCGAAGGCGAAGCCGAATCGTACGAAGAAGCGCTAGGTAATGCCGGAATTGAAGAGTATGTTATTACCGAACAGAAATTGTCGTGGCTGGATAAAGTGATTCTTTTTTTAATCAACCCTGTTGTGAGCGGACTATTGATTATGGCGATTGTAGGCGGAGTCTATTTTGAACTGCAGACCCCCGGAATAGGTTTTCCGATTATTATTGCCATTTCCGCAGCGTTATTGTACTTTGCGCCCCATTATTTAGAGGGATTAGCAGCCCACTGGGAAATTCTGCTTTTTATTGCCGGTCTGGCCTTGCTCATAGTGGAGATTTTTGTCGTCCCCGGCTTCGGATTACCCGGCATCAGCGGCATCATCCTCATCGTCGCCTCTCTGGTACTCAGCATGATTTTCAATATCGGCTTTGATTTTCAATTTGTTCCCCCGGGCAGAGTGCTAAGCAGGTTGCTACTTGTGATCTCCGCCTCCATAATAGGTTTCTTTCTTTCAATATGGTTGGGAAAAAAACTCATTACTGCCGAGACTCGCTTCGGTTCTCTCGCTTTTAAAACGGTATTGAATACCGACGAAGGATTTGTGGCACAAGACATGTCGCTTACCCGTTTTGTGGGCAGAGAAGGTATCACGCTCACCTTTATGAGACCTGCAGGAAAGGTGGAAATTGACGGTAAAGTAATGGATGCCGTTTCAAATATTGGACTCATTGATAAAGGAGAACGGGTTACCGTAATTCGTTTCGAGAACGCGCAACTAGTCGTAGCTAAAATTGAAGAATAAACGAATTATATGAAGAAAAACGGAACGAAGATGAAGTTGGGAATGATTGCTATCAGTGCATTCATTGTCGCCAACATGATAGGCACCGGAGTTTTCACTTCTCTTGGATTTCAGTTGAGTGGCGTTTCCAATCCTTATGCCGTATTGCTATTGTGGATCATCGGTGGAATAACGGCATTGTGCGGTGCACTCGTATACAGCGAATTAGGAGCTGCTATGCCTCGCTCCGGCGGAGAATATCACTATCTTGGCAAGATTTATCATCCTGCTGTAGGCTTCTTCTCGGGATGGGCCTCCCTGACAGTCGGCTTTGCGGCACCCAACGCGGCAGCAGCACTGGCAATGGGCTACTATTTCCACAGTGCCTTCCCGCAATTTGAAGTCAAAACTATTGCCGGGATTACGCTATTTTTAGTCACCTTCATGCACTCTTTTACCATTCGTTCCGGAGGCACTTTCCAAACGCTGTTTACCTCGTTGAAAGTATTGGTCATTTTGGTGTTTATTGTCGCCGGATTTACGATTACTCCCGAGCCCCAACAATTGATGCCTTATTGGAATTCTTTTTCGTGGAATGATATAGCAACTCCTGCTTTTGCAGTCTCTCTCGTTTTCGTTTCCATGGCCTATTCCGGATGGAACGCCGCTACCTACATCGCCGGAGATATAAAAAATCCACAAAAAACATTGCCCAAAGCTATATTGTTGAGCACCGCCATTGTTACTACACTCTATCTGTTGCTTAATTACGTTTTTCTATATACGACACCGATTGAAGCCCTTCGCGGGGTGCCTGATGTTGCCCAAATATCGGCTACCCACATCTTCGGAGCCGCCGGAGGACGAATGATGAGCGCCGCAATTGCTTTTCTACTCATCTCAACCGTTAGCGCAATGGCATACGTCGGACCGCGCGTGTCCCAAGTTATGGGAGAAGACACCCGACTGCTGCACTTTTTATCCTATAAAACCACTTCCCAAATTCCTATCGTGGCACTTTGGTTTCAATTCATCCTTAGCTTCATACTAATCATGGTCAGTGATTTGGAGCAGTTGATCTATTTTGCAGGCGTACCGCTCAATATTTGCACCATGCTCACTGTTATTGGCGTCTTTGTTCATAGAAAAAGATTTCCGGATGTTTTCAGACCTTACAAAACATGGGGATATCCGATTGTACCCATTATTTTTCTGGGGCTGGTATTATGGAGTTTAATCTACCTGTTCCAAGAGCGTCCCAAAGAGTCTTTCTTGGGTTTATTGACCGTTGGCAGCGGATTGGTAATCTATTTTCTAGACCGACTTTTTTTCAGAAAAAAAGAGCAAAACGAAATATCATAATATAAACTTTTGTATTAAAAAAAGTTGTATTTTTGCACCTCAAAAAAATCAAATTAAATGAGGCTCTTTAGTTTGATGTTTAAATAATTAACCTCAATGTTTCACTTAAAACAAAATGATTCGTTTCTAACGAATCGACACAAAAGTATGTCAGAAGAATTAATCAACAAATCCGAAGAAGTTGCTCCCGAAAATGAAGCAGTTCCAACTCAAGAGATGAAAGAAGAAACGGCTCCTGTTATCGAAGAGGTAATTGAAGCAGTTCCTGTTGCTGAAGAGATAATCGAAGCAACTCCGGAAGTTACGGAAGAACCTGTTGTGGAAGCAGTTGCTGAACCCATCGCAGAAGTTGAAGAAGCTCCCGCAACTCAACCCGAAGAACCCAAAGCTCACACCCCAAGAAAACCAAAAGAAATCGAAAATATTTACGGTTCTCTCGAAAATTTCAATTGGGATGCACTCGACAAAAAAGGGATGCACTATAACGATGATGAAAAAACGAAATTGGAAGACATCTATGCCAAATCGTTTAAATCTATCGATGAACAAGCAGTAATCATGGGAACAGTTGTTTCTGCAAATCCTCGTGAAATCGTAGTAAATATTGGCTTCAAATCCGACGGCATTATCTCTGCAAACGAACTTCGCTACAATCCGAATTTGAAAATCGGTGACTCTATTGAAGTTTATGTAGAAAGTCAAGAAGACGCTCAAGGTCAATTGCTCTTATCGCACAAAAAAGCCCGTATGCTCAAATCATGGGAACGCGTTAACGAAGCTCACGACACTCAAGAAGTGGTTACAGGTTACGTAAAATGCAGAACCAAAGGTGGTTTGATCGTAGATGTATTTGGAATCGAAGCTTTCTTACCCGGCTCTCAAATTGATGTGAAACCGATTCGTGATTATGACATTTTCGTAGATAAAACTATGGAATTCAAAGTAATCAAAATCAACCACGAATACAAAAATGTGGTGGTTTCTCACAAAGCACTCATCGAAGATGAACTCGAAGCTCAAAAATCTGAAATTATTGCCAAACTCGAAAAAGGTCAGATTCTTGAAGGTACCGTTAAGAATATTACCGGATATGGTGTATTTATCGACCTCGGCGGCGTAGACGGATTGATCCATATTACCGACCTCTCTTGGGGAAGAATTATTCATCCAGAAGAAATCGTACAACTCGATCAAAAAATCAATGTCGTTATTTTGGACTTTGACGAAAATAAAAAACGTATTGCCCTTGGTTTGAAACAATTAACTCCACATCCGTGGGATGCATTGGATGAAAATCTTAAAGTTGGTGATAAAGTAAAAGGAAAAGTAGTGGTTATCGCTGATTACGGCGCATTCCTCGAAATCCTCCCGGGCGTAGAAGGACTTATCCATGTATCCGAAATGTCATGGTCACAACACTTGCGCACTGCCCACGATTTCCTTAAAGTAGGTGACGAAGTGGAAGCTGTTCTTTTAACACTTGACCGCGCAGAAAGAAAAATGTCCCTCGGTATCAAACAACTTATTCCAGACCCATGGGCAAATATCGCCGATAAATATCCTGTTGGCTCGAAGAAAACCGCTATTGTACGCAACTTCACCAATTTTGGAATATTCGTAGAACTTGAAGAAGGTGTGGATGGTTTAATCCATATTTCCGACCTTTCTTGGTCTAAGAAAATCAAACATCCGGCAGAATTTACCAAAATCGGAGAACAAATCGAAGTGGTGGTATTAGAAGTGGATGTGGACAACCGTCGTTTGAGCTTAGGTCACAAACAACTCGAAGAAAATCCTTGGGATGTTTTCGAAACGACCTTTACAGTAGGCTCCGTTCACGAAGGAACCATCCTCAGCCATACCGACAAAGGAGTTGTGGTTGCCCTTCCTTACGGAATCGAAGGATTTGCATTCAATAAAGCCCTTCTCAAAGAAGACGGCAAAAATGCAGTTATCGATGAAACTTTACCTTTCAAAGTAGTTGAATTCTCCAAAGAAGCTAAGAGAATCAATCTTTCTCACACCAAAACTTGGCAAGAAATCAAAGAAGAAGACGAAAAGAAAGTAAAAGCCGAAGAGAAAAAGAAAGCCAAAGATATTGCCAAAATCAATGACAATACCGAAAAAGCAACTTTAGGCGATTTGGAAGCTCTTAAAAACTTAAAAGAAGATATGGATAAAGCCGCTTCTGCAGAGTAAATTTAAGTGTATTTCTATACGATAAGAGGAGTATTCATTTGAATGCTCCTCTTATTTTTTTGGGCGTGCCAGCTATGCCGTCGGTCTCCGGCTCCAAGTCCGCAGCCGGTAGTCGTGTGCCCGCAAAGCCACAAAAAGAGCTTCCTCCGGTCGCTTTTTTGTGGCAGCGTCAACATCGGCTTGCTCCCTTGCGGGCTTTCCGCCTACAACCTCACGCATGGGAGGGCAAAATCTTTGCGTCTTTGCGGTAAATTCCTCACCGATTTGGATTCATAATTTGGAAACGGTGCGCTGCACCTTGAAGATTAGTCAGGTATCTTTAATTCTACAAATGAAACGGGTCTGTCTAACAAGTTTTAGGCAGACTTTTTTTTTGTGTAAAAAATAAGGCTTTCTCATTGAAAATCAATAAAAAAGCCTTTGTTATATGATAT
>CAZWCI010000008.1:0-28364 GCA_964632815.1 uncultured Lentimicrobiaceae bacterium
GCTGAATTTGGGAATTGACCGAGCTGAATTTTATACCCCTCCTTACTTCGTCATGCTTATTCTATATATTACTGTAGCTTAGTGTAATATGATTTATTGAGTCACCCTTTTTGAGTGGCTCAATGACGAGGTCAGGAGATCTTGTATCCAATAGTTCTTGGATTCTGGTTTTTCCCTTCTATTTTTCTTCTCATTTTTTTCGAACACCGCAAAAAACGTCCTTTTTTACACCGCAAAAATCTTGAATTTTAAGATAAAAATAACAATTCCTCTTTTTTAGAGATTTCATTTGTCGCTTCAATTCTGCTTTTTGGTTTTAGCTTCTTTTTTTGGGGTAAAAAAACGTCCTTTTTAAAAATAAGCTTTCAATGCAAGATTTATTTTACTATTATTATACAATAAAATAACTAAAAATTTCAATGAAACATTTTAGTTTTATAATATCAGGTTGTTGGTGCATCGGAGTATTGGTTAAAATCCGATAGTTCTGTTATGGAAGATCTACTTAATTTTATAATATACCAAATATATGAAATAAAGAGTTTAACTCATAAACCGATTTATTAATTAAAATTAAAACATTATGTCAGTAAAGTATGTATTAGTAGAGAATGCGAATCCAATTAATTCCCAAGCTCCCAAGAAGTTTTATGCACGATGTGTAGGTTCGGGCGAAATCACCTTAAAAATGTTAAGCAAAGAGATTGCACAGCGGAGCACTGTAAATGCAGCGGATACGTTGGCTGTCCTGGAATCATTAACCCAGGTCCTTTCCGATCGTTTGGCCGAAGGTCAAATTGTTCGTTTTGGTGATTTTGGTTCTTTTCAAATCAGGGTGTCGAGCGAGGGTGCAGATACAGCGGATAAGTTCCATCCCGATATGATTAAGAGCAAAAAAATCACTTTCCGTCCGGGAATTGATCTGCGGGAAATGCTCAACAATTTAAGATTTGAAAAGAAATCATAACGGGATATAGAAATCGTTTTGATGATTTAGGAATGTTCTTAAATTTTTTATTATCAAATAGTTGATAAGGCGTGAAAAGATACCATTAAGGCGCAAAATTTCACGGATTTGTTTTGGTACAGATGAGCGGTGCACTGCATCTTTGAATTGGTTGATACATTCAGGTGCGTAGCACCGTTTCATTTGTAGCAAATCAAAATACCGGAGAATTTTCAAGGTGCAGAGTCCCGTTTCTGCATTATTGTGGTTTGTTGCCGCAGAGAACACGCAGGGGTACAAAGAAAAATAGGAATGAGGGGGTTAGGGAGAACAGTCCGATAGAACATTGCAGTGCCGTGTAATAAATATGTCCCGTTTAGGGACAATAAATTATCCGCACATTCCAAAATATGGTTGTCCGGTAAAAAATAATAATAGAGAAAAAGCACTAAAAAATGCTTGAAAAACAATTACCCAATTTTACTTTTGAAAAAGCAAGCCCCCCAAACAAAAAGAGTTAGTTCTGGTGGTCACAATACAATCTGCCACGAAGCACGTGCGCAGGTCGGGCAAAAAGGAGAGTCCGCGGTACTGTGAATTGTCGTTTGCATTTCGTCGTACGAAAGTAGGACATTATTTTTTTCGGCACATATTTTCCTGAAAACCAATAGAATTATTATTTCCGCCTAAGCGCCTCACGCCGCTCCGTCGCATAATTTTTTGTTTGGTTTTGAACGGTTTTTATTTTTTACGGGATAACAATCGAAAAAAATCACGTATTTTTGCATCCTCATTGCCAAGCATAATTAATATTTCCGTGAAAGAAAATCAATACGCAGAAAAGGACCTTGCCATTATAGGAGCCAAAGAGCATAATTTAAAGAACATCTCTTTGCAAATTCCGCATCATCAACTTGTGGTCATCACCGGATTGAGTGGCAGCGGCAAATCCTCCCTGGCGTTTGATACCATTTATGCCGAAGGACAACGGCGCTACATGGAGACATTCTCTGCTTATGCGCGCCATTTTATCGGAAATTTACAACATCCGGATGTGGTTAAAATATCGGGATTGAACCCCGTGATTTCGATTGAACAAAAAACCGTTAATAAAAACCCCCGTTCTACCGTGGGTACTATTACGGAGATTTATGATTTCTTAAGATTGTTGTACTCTCGGGTTGCCGATGCCTATTCTTATATTTCGGGTGAAAAAATGGTGAGATACGGGGAAAATGAACTGATAGAACTTATTTTAAATAATTATAAGGAGAAGAGTATTTCCATTCTGGCTCCCGTCATCAAAGGAAGAAAAGGACATTATAAAGAGTTATTTGAAAATATTAGAAAACAGGGATTTACCAAAGCCCGAATTGACGGCGAAATTCGCATGCTAACACTCAATTTGCAAGTTGACCGATATAAAATTCATAACATTGAAACCGTGGTGGATAATATGGTGGTACGGGAATCCGCTAAACCACGATTGGTTAATAGCTTGAGATTGGCCTTAAAATACGGAAAGGGTATCTTGATGATTTTGGATAACGAGTCCGGCAGCGTGAGAAACTACAGTAAATTTTTGATGTGTCCCGTCTCAGGGATCTCCTATCCGGAGCCGGAACCCAATACCTTTTCCTTCAATTCTCCGTACGGAGCCTGCGAAACTTGTAATGGTCTCGGTTTTGTTACCCAAGTGGATATGGATAAGATTATTCCCGACAGAAGCAAATCAATTGAAGAGGGCGGCATCGTGTTGATTGGCAAATACAAAAACAGTCCGATGTTCCGGCAGTTGGAAGCACTTGGGGAAAAATATGACTTTTCTCTGAAAGATCCGATAGATACATTATCTGAACAGGTGATGAATATCATTATGTATGGCTCGGAGGAACCTTTAAAAATAAAACATGAGATTACCGGACTGGCGCCTACAACCGTAACTTTTGAAGGACTTATCAATTTCCTGCAGGATTTTGATCCGGACAGCATGCCCGCCTCATTGAAAAAATGGATTTCTCAATTCATGGACCAAAAACCATGCCCCACTTGTCAGGGAAAACGTTTAAAGAAAGAATCTCTCTATTTCAAAATAGGGGATATGAGTATTACCGACCTAACCGAATTGGACATTTCGGATTTAACACAATGGATTGATCAGTGCCCCCAATATTTGGATGTTCGCAAGCAGAAAATTGCGGTTGAAATATTGAAAGAGATTCGAAGCAGATTGAGTTTCTTATGTGATGTAGGAATTCAGTACTTGTCGTTGAGTCGTTCGGCAAAAAGCCTTTCCGGTGGAGAAGCGCAGCGTATTCGGTTGGCTACCCAAATCGGCTCACAATTGGTGAATGTGTTGTATATTTTGGATGAACCGAGCATTGGCTTACACCACCGTGATAATCATCGTTTGATAGAATCTTTAAAAAAACTGAGAGATGCAGGTAATTCGGTCATTGTAGTGGAACACGATGAAGATATGATGCATGCGGCAGATTTTATTGTGGATATCGGCCCCGGAGCGGGTGAACACGGCGGTGAAATTATGGCAGTGGGAAGCTACGAAGATATTGTACGTTCCGATTCCTTAACCGCCGATTATTTGAGCGGCAGAAAAACGATTACTATTCCTAATGAACGAAGAAAAGGAAACGGACAAAAACTTGTGTTGAAAGGAGCCTCCGGCAATAATCTGAAAAATATCTCGATTTTCTTTCCTTTAGGAACCTTAATCTGTGTTACTGGTGTTTCCGGAAGCGGAAAATCTACGCTCATCAATGAAACCTTATATCCCATTTTGAATCATCATTTTTATCGGGCCGAAAAGAAACCCTTGCCATATAGTAAAATTAGCGGTTTGTCTCATATCGATAAAGTAATCAATATTGACCAACAGCCGATCGGCAAAACACCTCGTTCCAATCCGGCTACCTATATCGGACTTTTTGATGATATTCGCCAACTCTTTGCAGGACTCCCCGAAGCCAAAATTCGCGGTTACAAGCCGGGTAGATTTTCGTTTAATGTGAAAGGCGGCCGCTGTGAAGATTGTAAAGGAGGCGGAATGAAAAATGTGGAAATGAATTTCTTGCCCGATGTGTACGTTACCTGTGAGACCTGCAACGGAAAAAGATATAATCAGGAAACTCTTGAAATACGCTACAAGGGAAAGTCGATTAACGACGTGCTGAATATGACCATCGATACGGCATTGCTCTTTTTTGAAAATATTCCTTCCATTGTGCAAAAGTTAAAAGCCGTTTCAGATGTCGGACTGGGGTATGTACGGCTGGGTCAAGCATCGACCACGCTCTCCGGCGGCGAAGCCCAACGCGTGAAGTTGGCGGCAGAATTGTCCAAAAAAGAGACCGGCAATACATTTTATATTCTCGATGAACCTACTACCGGACTCCATTTTCACGATATTGCTATTCTGTTGGAAGTACTCGATAAATTAGTGAAACGAGGAAATACGGTGTTGGTTATTGAACATAATATGGATGTTATTAAAATGGCTGATTATATTATTGATCTTGGACCCGAAGGTGGAAAACAGGGAGGCGAAGTGGTGGCAGTCGGCACCCCCGAAGAGATCGTTAAAAAGAATAAAGGATATACTGCAACGTATTTAAAAAAATATATTCAATCATAAAAATTTATAAGATTATGAAAAAACAAAAAATGTTATCCGCACTCTTTTTTCTTTTGCTATCAGGATTGCTTTTTTCCTGTAAAGAACCGACAACGGAAGATCCGGAAACGGGAAAGTTGAAAGTACAGTTTTCCTTTATGGTTGATGATGAAACATTGATTATAGACACTATGGCTTACGTGAATGCTGCCGGAAATCGATATGAAGTAAATGAGGTTAAGTTTTTTATTTCGGATGTTTATCTCCATAAAGCGAATGGGGACAGTATTAAAGTGAAACACAATAATTCGGTGCATTACGTTGATTATGATATTCCGACAACTCTTTTGTGGTCAATTAACGATGATATTCCTCAAGGTTCGTACAGCGCGATTTCATTTACCTTCGGGATCTCCCCGGATAAGAATATTTCCAACGCTTATGTGAACCCTCCGGAAAGCAATATGACATGGCCGGCGGTGTTGGGTGGCGGGTACCATTATATGATGATTAATGGAAAGTGGGAAACAGATACCACCAACTCCGTATTTCATTTCCACACAGGAATCGGCCAAATCAGAGATGGTGAGACAATTACCGATTTTGTGCACAATAACTTCAATGTTAAAGTTCTGAATTCAGGGTTTGTTATCTCCGAAACCCCTGTATTGCTGAATCTCTCCATGAATATCAATAGTTGGCTTACCTCTCCCCATGATTATGATTTTAATTATTGGGGTGGTGGAATTATGCAAAATCAAGATGCACAAGTAGTGATTCGTGAAAACGGATGGGATGTTTTTTCGATAAAAAATTGAAAAAAAAGTAAATGCTATTGATTGTATCATAAAAAAGTGTATTTTTGCACTCCGAAAATTAAAGATTTATAGAAATGAAAAAAGATATCCACCCAAAAGAGTACAGAACTGTAGTTTTTAAAGACATGTCTAACGAAGAGGCGTTTATGACCAAATCAACCATTAAGACAAAAGATACGATTGTATGGGAAGACGGAAAAGAATATCCGTTGGTGAAACTGGAAATTTCCAACACCTCTCATCCTTTCTTTACCGGAAAGATGAAATTGGTTGATACCGCAGGTCGTGTGGATAAATTCCGTAATAAGTATAATAAATATTTGGAAAAGAAAAATTAATACCAAAGATATTTTTGTATTTTTGCTGAGGCTCTTTATAAAAAGTGCCTCAGTTTTTTTTTGAAAAAAATATTTATGAATGTAATCCTTTTTGATCCTCCGTCCGGAAACCGCTTATTGCCGTTTACATTGACACGCCCTGTCGCTGATATACGAATTGGCATTTTAACCATCCGGGAAAAATGGGAGCTTTTGCTTCAATGTTCGACCTCATCTATAACTCGGGACTATTTGAGTGAGAAATTCCCGATGGTCATTGCAGAGGATAATCTGTTGATCTCCGGCTCCGTATTGCCCGACAGACCATTGGCAGAACGGTTATTGCGCCTGGCTTCGGGGGAAGCTCTCTTTGATTCGGAAGGACTCTTGGCTGCGAGATTAAATCGCAATGACTTGTTGCAATTTCCCAAATTGGAACATGTAAAGACAATCAAGTGTAACAATGTTGCAAAATTGCAACATAATTGGGATATTTTTCAAAAAAATGATACCGAGTTACGTAAGGATTTTGACTTACTGACATCAAATCAAAAAAGTATCCCCTTGAGTCCGACCAATAAATTGATAGGTCCCAAAAGTGCACTTTTTATTGAAGAGGGAGCCATTGTTGAAGGAGCAATCTTGAATTGTCAAACCGGTCCGATTTATATTGCGGCAGAGGCAGAAGTGATGGAAGGTACCTTGATCCGAGGTCCGTTTTCGTTAGGGCAACATTCACAACTGAAAATGGGGGCTAAAATTTACGGTCCTACCACCATTGGCCCGTATTGTAAGGTCGGGGGGGAACTCAATAATGTAATCTTTTTTGAATATTCGAATAAAGCACATGACGGCTTTATGGGAAATTCTGTAGTGGGCGCATGGTGTAACTTCGGCGCAGATACCAACACCTCGAATTTGAAGAATAATTACGGGGAAATTAAAGTTATCGATTACGAAACGGGCACATCGGTAAACTCCGGAACGCAGTTTTGCGGCCTTTTCATGGGGGATCATTCCAAATGTGGCATCAATAGTATGTTCAATAGTGGCACCGTCGTTGGCGTGGGTTGTAACTTGTTTGGCACCGGCTACATTTGCAGCTTAGTTCCTTCATTTTCCTACGGAGGACCGCAAGAAGGTTTTGATGTCTATCGGTTGGATAAAGCAATTGAAGCGGCAACGCGGGTTTATGAACGAAGAGGGAAAGTTTTCGATAAAATGGAAGAGAACATCATGACGGCTATTTTCCGCCAATCACATCCATCTCTTTTTTCTGAAAAAGAGCAATAGTACAACGACCACAAGCAAACAAAGCCCCAAAAGAATCCAAAAAGCGCCTTGTTGGTCGGCAATGGGTAAAAATACATTCATTCCATAAAGACCGGTAATAAAGGTTAGGGGTAGCACAATCGTCGAGATGATCGTGAGTACGCGCATAATCTCATTTGTTTTGTTGGCCTGTAAGGAGTCGAATGTGTTGGAGAGTCCTGCCACCAATTCACCGTAATCTTCAACCATATCCCACATCTTTTGGTAAAAGTCGAGAATATTACCCCAGTAATCTTCCATATCTTCTGCAAACCCTTTCACTTCACCGGATTCAAACTTATGGAACAGCCGGAGCTGAGGTCTGAAAATAGTATTGATATGAATGATATTTTTTCTAAAACGAGAAATCTGTTCAATAATCTTTTCCGATTTTGTGGTGAACAATTCACGATTGATAATGTCTATTTCGCTGCCCAATCGTTCAATCAGTAAAAAAGTCTCTTTCATCATTCGATAGAGCACTTTATATAAAATGGCATCGCTGCTACCCGGCAGTTCATCTTCTTCGACCTCCTCGGGGTTGAGTTTAGTCAGATTAAACAGGTCTTGAACCACATAATGCGAGTTTCCTACCGTAATAAGAAAATTCTGTCCCCAAAAAATCTTTGTTTCTTCGGTTTTTACCATATTGGTGCGTTTGTCCATTAGAGGAAAATGAAGCACCAAGAAGAAATAATCATCATAGATGTCAATTTTAGGTCTCTGAACAAAACTGGAACAGTCATCAATATCTAAGGGATGAAAGTGAAAGTTATCTCTTAAAAAGTCTAAATCCTCGACCGTCGGATTTGTAATATGGTGCCATTTCAGCATCCCGAAATTAATGGTATCAACCACGATAACCTCCTTTCCTTATACGGGTAAAACTAAATTCTACATTCCGGTATTGATATTATTTTTGAGTGCAAAGGTACGAAAAAATAATGATTTTCTACTTTTTCGATTTATTTTTTCGAAAAATCGTGATGTTGCACCGTCAATTTGGGAAATATCGGTTCTTTATCGCGAATAGCTTTGTATAGTTTGACGAGTTTTTGAAGATAGAAGCGGCGTGAGAAACAGAGCATCGGGTAACTGTAGCGAACCGCCCCGAATCCCTGATAAAAACGGGCAATATTTTGATTCATGGAGCCATCAAAGTCAAGGATTAGCGGTTGTTTTTGCTCTCTTTTCAGATATTCGCTGATTAAGAAAAACATTGCTTTCTTTTGTGATTTTTTGTTATCCCGACCGGAAAACCAAAACCAACGTCGATTATAATCTTGCAAGAAAAAGGCCCCGGCAAGAAGCCGTCCGTCAACATCTTGCACCCCAATCAATTCAAGAAATTGATGTTGTAGGGCATATTCGGAAATTCTCAAAAAAAGGCGATAATCTCTTTTCTTAATTTTAATGGATTTACTCATTCCTCGGTTGTGTTGGAAGAGATTTACAATTTCATCTAATGTGATGTCAGATGTAATTCGTAAATTGTACTTTTCAGCCGATTTGATATTTCGTTTTGTGTTTTCGCTGAAAGAGGAATAAAGCGTGTCATATTCTGCACTTAAATCCAATTGGTAAGAGATCAACTGAATGGACTCTTCCTCTATCAATAAAGGTGGATTATGTTGGTTGAGGTGTAAATCTATTTGTTTGTATTGCAGGGGAATGGCTTCAATAAATTCTTTTACAAGGGTTGGCGTAATGGGATGTGCAGAGAAAATGCCGAGTCTTGAAAACTGAAAAGGAGTAAATACGTATTTGATAGACAATTTGATACGGGTTGGCAACGGCATCACATATTCATAATTTCCCGCAATTAATGCGCACCACTCCGGAGATGCGTCGGTCAGAAAGTCGTAATCTGCAAAGATAGTAGGATAAGAGGACTGTCGGATACAGTTATCCCACTTTATTTTATCAATCTCGCTGTGTTTTAAAAAAATGATCGTCATATCGTCAAAAAACAAGGGTTATGATGAGGTTAAAAGTATTATGGAGAGGAACTTTTTTACAAAAATAGAAAAAAAAACTACTCTTCCAAATAAAAAATATTCGAAGTTGGAAATTCTTCTGATTTTTCTTTTGGGCGTGCCGGCTACGCCGTCGGCGTCCGGTTCCAAGTCCGCAGCCGGAAGCCGTGTGCTCGCAAAACCGCAAAAAGAGCTTCCTCCGGTCGCTTTTTTGCGATAGCGAGCACATCGGCTTCCGTCCTTGCGGGCTTTCCACCTACCTCCTCACGCGTCGGAAAACTAACATTGTTTTAGTTTGGTACAGATTAAGTATACATTAAATTAATAAAAAATAAGTGCCCAACACGAAAGGATTATTAATTATATTTGCAAAATTAAAGGCAATATACGTTGCATTGAAAAAAATAAGATTAAAATTATACTCTCAATATATTGATTATTAATAGTATATTTTATAACTTGAAATATTTACATAAAATGAAACTATACGAAACATTAGAGCAACAATTCAAGAAAGAACCTAATGTTGTAACAAATTTTGCTTGGACTAAAGAATTTTACAAAATTAAGAATTAAAGGATGTTACCCAAAAAATTAAATAGCGAAATATTAATATACCAATCCGATGACGGGCATATAAAAATTCAGGTTCGTTTGGAGAATGAAACTGTTTGGCTCACACAGTCAGATATGGTAGAATTGTTTCAGACCACAAAGCAAAATATTAGCCTTCACATAAAAAATATTTTTGAAGAAGGTGAATTGAATGAGAATTCAGCTGTCAAGGAATACTTGACAACTGCCTCAGATGGTAAGAACTACCACACCAAACATTACAACTTAGATGTTATCATATCCGTGGGCTATAGGGTAAAATTTCTTCGTGGTACACAGTTTCGTATTTGGGCGACCGAACGTCTCAGCTGCCGAAATTATTTTCTTAAGAGCTAATGCACAGTTGCCATTTATGGGATTAACTGCTTTTAAAGGGAAAAAACCTACCAAACACGAAATTGGTGTTGCTAAAAATCACCTTGCCGAAGAAGAATTGGTGGTATTAAACCGTTTAGTTTCGGCGTACTTAGATATTGCAGAAATCAATGCAATGCAACGTAAGCCAATGTATATGATAGAATGGATAGAAGTATTGGACGGTTTTATCAAAATGAGCCGTCAGGATGTATTGACACACGCAGGTAAAATTTCGGCAGAGATAGCCCAACGTAAAGCTTTAGCAGAATACGAAGCCTACAAAAGCAAATCGGAAGATGAATTATCTGAAGTTGAAAAACAGTTTATTGCAAGCATAGAACAAGCAAACAAAATTTTGTCATAAAGAGTGAATTTGAAAAAACAATAGAATTTATTAACGAAACGGGCAATTTATAAAATTAATTATTAGGCAAATAATTAAAAATGTAATCTTTTGCCCTTCCCTGCGTGAAGGCGTAGGTGGAAAGCCCGCAAAGACGGGAGGCGATGTGGACGCTGCCACAAAAAAGCGACCGGAGGAAGCTCTTTTTGTGGCTTTGCGGCCACACGACTACCGGCTGCGGACTTGGAACCGGAGACTGACGGCGAAGCCGGCACGCCCAAAAGAAAAATCAAAAGAGGATGTCCTAATGTCACTTAATATTTTTTGTATTTTTGCATGATTATAATTAATACTCTAATTTTATGACAAATAAGAAATTTTCGAGGCATACCATCACTACAGCACTTCCTTATGCCAATGGGCCGGTTCATATTGGGCATCTTGCCGGGGTTTATATTCCTGCCGATATCTATGTTCGTTATCTTCGTTCAATTGGGGAAGATGTTTTATTTATTGGTGGTTCCGATGAACATGGGGTGCCGATTACCATTAAAGCTAAAAATGAACACACTACCCCTCAGGTAATTGTGGACAGATATCATAACATAATTAAGAAATCTTTCGAAGACTTGGGCATCTCTTTTGATGTCTATTCCAGAACTAGCAATCCGATACATCATCAAACTGCTTCCGAATTTTTTACGACTTTGAATAATCAGGGAAAGTTGGTTAAAAAGACGACCTTGCAATATTATGATGAAGAGGCGCATCAATTTTTGGCGGATCGTTATATTACCGGAACCTGTCCTTTTTGTCATAATGAAAAAGCTTACGGGGATCAGTGTGAAGCGTGCGGAACAAGTTTAAATGCTACTGATTTGATTAATCCACGGTCGGCGTTGAGCGGAAATGTTCCCGTTCAAAAGGAGACACAACATTGGTATTTGCCGTTAGATGCGTACGAACCTTGGCTGAAGGAGTGGATTTTGGAAGGACATAAAGATGATTGGAAAAGCAATGTCTATGGTCAGTGTAAATCGTGGATTGAACAGGGTTTGCATCCCCGTGCGGTCACTCGCGACTTGGATTGGGGTGTAAAAGTTCCCTTGCCGGAAGCCAAAGACAAAGTGCTTTATGTTTGGTTTGACGCTCCGATAGGATATATTTCTGCCACGAAAGAGTGGGCCGCCGCCAACGGTCAAGATTGGGAAAAGTGGTGGAAAGCGGAAGATTCACACTTGGTGCACTTTATCGGAAAAGACAATATCGTTTTCCATTGCATTATCTTTCCGGTGATGCTCAAAGCGGAAGGAAGCTATATTCTGCCCGAGAACGTACCGGCCAATGAGTTTCTTAATCTTGAAAATGATAAAATCTCCACCTCTCGTAATTGGGCGGTATGGCTCCACGAATATCTGGAAGCCTTTAAAGACCAACAGGATGTCCTGAGATATACCTTAACCACCATTGCACCGGAAACCAAAGATTCGGACTTTACATGGGCTGATTTTCAATCCAAAAACAACAACGAGTTGCTTGCCATTTTTGGCAATTTTGTCAATCGGACCGTTGTGCTGACGCACAAATATTATGGCGGTTTCATTCCTGAAATGGGAGAATTGAGTGACTATGAAAAGGAAATTGTGGCTAAAATTGCCGAATTTCCTCGCATCATTGGAGATTCTATCGAAAAGTACCGATTCAGGGAAGCTCTTGCCGAGTTGATGAACTTAGCGAGATTGGGAAATAAATACCTGACGGATACAGAACCCTGGAAAAAACAGAAAGAGTCACCCGAAGAAGTCAAAACCATTTTACATCTTTCACTGCAGATTTGTACCGCTCTTTCAGTTCTTTGTGAACCATTTTTGCCTTTTACCTCGAAGAAATTGCAGAAGATGCTCCAGATAGATGTTCATGATTGGCACAAAGGAGGCGATAGTACTCTTTTGACCGCCGGACAAAAAATCGGAGAACCGATATATCTTTTTGAAAAAATTGAAGATTCTGTAATTGAAGAGCAGGTGAAAAAACTACAAGCCACAAAAAAAGAAAATCAACTTAAAGAAGTTCCGGCACCGGAGGGCAAAGAAGATGTTAGCTACGATGACTTTTCGAAGATGGATTTACGAATTTGCACAGTGTTGGCTGCCGAAAAAGTTGCCAAGACCAAAAAACTACTCAAGTTGAAGGTCAATACGGGCATAGATACCCGGGAAATTGTATCCGGAATTGCGGAATACTACGAACCGGAATCGTTGGTAGGAAAACAGGTGTTGATGCTGATAAATTTGGCTGCTAAAGAAATTAAAGGAATTCAATCGCATGGCATGGTATTGATGGCAGAAGATGCCTCCGGAGCGTTGGTATTGGTGGAACCGCACCAGCAGGTAGCCGCGGGAAGTATTGTTAAGTAATTTATTATTAGTATTATACGTATATTATGAAAAAAATATTGTTGTGGAGTTTATTGATTGTGTTTCCGTTCCTTCTTTTCGGTGCACAAGTTTCTGAAATTGAAGCACGGAAGACAGCCAAGAACTTCCTGACCTTAAAAACCGGAGTTGCTGAGGTTGAAGATTTAATGCTTGTCGAGGCAAAACAATCGGGGAACTATGTCGTCTATTATCGTTTTGAGTTGCCCAAGAAAGGGTTTATCATCATTTCCGGTTCTTCACTCACAGATCCGATTTTGGGTTATTCCTTGGAATACAACTTTGCAATCAATCCGTCGGTTCAGTATCTGTTAGATCGTTATGAGCAAGAGATTGTAGCTATTGAAAAGAGCGGGCGTGTAGCAGATGTAGATGTTGAGGCATATTGGGAAAGTCTTGTAACGGGCGAAGCTCTTGACCGTCCCCGAACGGGAGAGGAGGGCGTTGGACCGCTACTGACTACCCTTTGGAATCAGGATCTCTATTACAACACCTATTGCCCTTGGGATGTATATGCAGGTCCGTACTATGATTATCGGGTTCCGAACGGATGTGTTGCATTGGCGATGGCCATGATTATGAACTATTATCAATATCCTACAAGTGGCACCGGTGGTGTTTCATATATTCCTCCCGGTTATCCAAGACAAACCGTTCAATTTGGCCAACATAGTTATCACTATCCGGCTATGTATGACCAACCCTATTTTTATAACAATGAGATTGCCAAGTTGGTGTATCACTGCGGCGTAGCTGTAAAGATGCATTATGATTATTCGGGCTCAGGTGCTACGGAGATGGAGGCACGCACGCAATTTGTTAATGTGTTTAAATACAACAGCGGAACATACATCACCGGTCCGGCCATGTTCGACGACTGGGGAGTTGCGCTGAAACAACAATTGGATATGCGTTATCCACTCTTCTATACCGCTTCCAATACCATGGGCGGGCATGCTTTTGTAGTGGACGGCTATGATGAAAGTATGTTGTTTCATGTCAATTGGGGATGGGGAGGGAGTGCCAACGGCTACTTCCAAATTACTAATTTAGATCCTTACGGCTCCGGTATGTCTTACAATTCAGGGGAAAATTCACTCTTTAATTTGTTTCCCAATACCAATTTTCCGGCACAATGTTCAGGACATCAAACTGAAACAGCTTCCTTCGGATATATTACCAATAAATCGGCCAATCAACTATATGCAGCCAATTCAGATTGCTCATGGATGATTGCCGTAAAAGATGCTACAGATTATATATTTGAGTTTTCGAGATTAGACACGGAAAAAGATCAAGATTTTATTACCATATACAATGGTCCGACAATCGCTTCGGGTGTTGCAGGGACTTATTCAGGAGACTCTATTCCTTCAGCCGTTATGGTAAGCGGGGTAGATAGTGTACTTGTAACCTTTACTTCCAATGCTACGGTGCAAGGAAGAGGATTTGCTTTACGCTATCGTACCGTTTTGGAAGATCGTTTTTGTAGCGGCACCGTAACCAAAACGTCGGCACAGGGAAGTATCAGCGACAATAGTCAGGAAGAGAACTATAAAAGCGAAACCAAATGTACTTGGTTGATACAACCATCCTATGCCGGAAGTTTTAGTTGTTCTTTTTCCCAATTTGATTTGAAAGCGGGTGATTTTGTGGATATTTATAATAATACGACAAATCCTGCTACTTTTGTAAATAGATTTGATATTTATAACCTTCCCGACGGAGCAAAGAACTATTCCTTCTCGAAGATGAAAGTGGTTTTTGTGGCAGATAATTGGATGAATGGAGGGGGCTTTACCATGAATTGGGCGGCAACCATTGTGGGAATCGAAGAATTTTCCGGTATTAAAGAACTTCAACTCTACCCGAACCCGGCTTCCGACTATGTAAATCTTTCTTTCACTACTGAAAATGAAGAACGTGTTACTTGTGTAATCACAGACTATACAGGGAAAGTAGTTTTCGAACAACCATTGGCTTCGCAAGGAAATCAAGTTACCGAAAAAATTAATTTACCTGAACTGGCCAAAGGACTTTATTTGTTTGAATTGCGAACTACTGCAGGTAAATCAGTTCGTAAATTGATGATTGACTAACAACGTTTCAAAATTTGGGTGTGTCTTTTATATTGACAATTCTTTTTTATGTTATTACAGCTAAAACATCTTATTCATTCCATTATTAATCAGCGATTTTTGATTAAAGTGTCAGGATGTTTTATTTGCTTGATGATCTGCATTTCCGGAGAAATTTGGGCACATAAACGAGATACTTTATCTGCCAAGCGGATTGAATTTATTGAAAATAAAAATCAATGGCCTTCGCAAGTGCTTTTTAAAGCGCCCTTGAGTTCTGGTGCCTTTTTTGCGGAGAAAAATCGGATCACCTACGTTTTTTTAAATCCCAAACAATTAGATGATTTCCATCGTGTTAAAAAGGATATAACACAAACCCACTCGGGGATGATTGATGCCAGTGCTTATCATGTCAATTTTATAGGTGCAAGTGAAAATGTTAAGGTTATTGGAGAAAATATCCTTCCTTCATATAACAACTATTATATCGGCAAAGCTCCCTCGCATTGGGCAGCTGAAGTGCACAAATATGAAAGCCTCCGTTACCAGCAGCTTTATAACGGAATTGATATTCTTTTTGCACAACATGACCACTATTTTAAATACGAATTTATGGTTGGCGCCGGAGCAAATCCTGCCCAAATAACTATGGAATATGAAGGAGTCAAAGGATTATCACTTTCCAAAGAAAATTTGATTGTACGCACCGACAACGGACAAATTATCGAGTTAAAACCATTCGCGTTTCAATTGGATGACGACGGAGATACTCTTGTGGTGGAGTGTAACTATCGATTGGAAAAACAGAAACTCTCTTTTTCTTTGGGAACCTATGATCCGACGCGACTATTGGTTATTGACCCTGTTCTGATCTTCTCTTCTTATTCCGGTTCTACCGCCGATAATTGGGGGTATTCGGCCACCTATGATGCGCATGGCAATGCCTACTCGGGAGGAAATGCTTTCAATATAGGGTATCCGACAACCACCGGGGCGTATCAGGTGAATTTTGGAGGGGCAAGTTGCGATATCGCAATTTCTAAGTTTGATGCTACAGGGACTTTTCTCCATTACTCAACCTATCTGGGCGGTACTGGTACCGAAATTCCCCATAGCTTAATCGTCAATAGTAATGACGAATTGATTATTCTCGGAAGTACAAGTTCTTCAGATTATCCCGTTACCGCAGGAGCGTATGATACGGTCTTTAGTGGTGGTAGTTATTATTTACTAACCTCAGTGTTGCGCTATAATAACGGATCCGATATTGTCTTGACCAAGTTTAACAGCACCGGCACCGCGTTGTTGGGCTCTACCTACCTCGGAGGTACGGGTAATGACGGTCTCAACACCATAGCTGCATTGAAGAAAAATTATGCTGATGAAGTGCGCGGGGAGGTGATGATTGATGAAGATAACAATATATACATTGTCAGCTCTACCCAATCGCTGGATTTCCCGGTGACCGCCGGCGTTTTTCAACCGCAACATAACGGAGGCGTTCAAGATGCATGCGTTGTTAAGTTGAATCATAATTTAACCAATGTGATTTGGAGCACATACTTAGGCGGTTCAGGTGATGATGCCGCATATAGTATGGTGTTGGCCTCGGATCGTTCTATTTATCTGTGTGGGGGCACTAACTCATTAGATTTTGCAACATCACCAGGAGCCATTCAAGCTACTTACGGTGGCGGAACTGCCGATGGCTATGTGGCTCATATTCATGCAAACGGAAATCAATTGATCCATGGTTCTTATATGGGAAAGGCAGGATATGATCAAGCTTATTTAATAAAAAACGATCGATATAATAATCCCCATCTTTTTGGTCAAACCGAGACTACCGGAATGAGTTGGGTACACAATGCAGGATGGTTCGTGCCGGGAGGAGGACAATTCCTTACTAAATTAACCCCAACATTGGATTCTCTGATCTGGTCAACTGCGTTCGGACGAGGTTTGGGCGGTATTGACATCTCCCCAACGGCTCTATTGGTCGATTTGTGTAATAATATTTATATGTCCGGGTGGGGGAGTCCACTTCTCAACGCCGGACAAGGAGGTACGGCAGGCTTACCCATTACTGCAGATGCTTTTCAAAATACAACCGATAATAACGATTACTATTTTATCTGTATCAGTGATGATGCTTCTTCATTGGTTTATGCTAGCTACTTTGGGAGTCCCAATGCTTTTGAACATGTGGATGGCGGCACCAGCCGATTCGACAACAAAGGTCGTATTTATCAAGCCGTCTGTGCCGGTTGCGGCGGATACGACGACTTTCCCACAACGCCGGGCGCTTGGTCCCAAAACAATGGAAGCACCAATTGCAATATCGCAGTCATCAAATTCGACTTCAATCTTCCCGCCGTGGTAGCGGATTTTAATATTCCCAATACGGTGTGTGCCCCAATTACGATAACGTTTAACAATACTTCTCAGAGTATTAGCGCTAATACTGAATATTATTGGGATTTCGGGGACGGAACGATCTCAACCCTAGAATCTCCTACTCATACCTATACCACTTCGGGAATATATATCATTACACTGATCGTTCAGGATATTGGCAGTTGCAATTTCGCAGATACCACTTCCCGCAGAATTGTCGTGTTGGCAAACTCAAATCGAGTCTTAGATACCTTGGGGATCTGTTCGGGTGACTTTGTCCAAATAGGTGTTCCTCCTGCCGGCGATAATCAGGTAACTTATCAATGGACACCTGCAACAGGGTTAAGTAATCCCAATATTTCAAATCCGATTGCTTCTCCTAATATCACCACCCAATATACGCTCTATTTATCTAACCAAATTTGTGTCGATACTCTTAGTCAACGTATTGAAGTGGAAAATCTTCTTGTGGATGCCGGAAACAATGATACCATCTGCACAGGAGATCCCTATTTGCTAAATCCAACCTATTCGGCTTCTGCATCCCGTTTTTATTGGTCACTTTCTCCCGACTTTGCCCATTGTATCAATTCTAATTTTTCCCAATCGCGACTCACTGTTTTTCCTACGCAAACTACTACTTATTATTTAAAAGTTATCGGTCTCTATTGTGAATCCATAGATAGTGTTACCATTACCGTAATTCCTTATTCGGTAACATCACCGACAGAATATACTATTTGCTACGGAGATACCGTGCAAATCTCAGTCCAAGTGAGTCCGCCCGGATTTCATACATACAACTGGAGTCCTACACAAACGATTATCGGAAGTCATCAAGTTGCTGCACCATTTGTTAATCCCACTACTAATACCGTATATACCGCAACGGTTGTAAATCAATTCGGCTGTATCGCAACCGCAACGGTAACCGTCTTGCTAAAACAATTGGAAGCAGAGGTGGTGACAGAGAATGTTACTTGTTATCAAGGAAATGACGGGCATATTTCAGTAGTCCCCACAGGAGGTGTGGATCCCTACTTTTTTGCATGGTCTAACGGCGGAAATACCCCGCAAATCGGTTATTTGACCGCAGGCACTTATTATTTATTTGTTACTGATGCCCTCGGTTGTAAAATGTTAGACACGTTTGTCGTTCAAGAACCCCCACCCATCAACATGAGTTTGGTAAGCACCACTCCCGTTGTTTGTGACCAAATTTGCAATGGAAATCTGACCGTTGCAGCAACCGGTGGGACGGGCTCATTGTCTTTTTATTGGCTCCATAATCAACAAGGACCTTTTGCCGATAGTCTCTGCGCCGGACTCTATATCGTGGTGGTTGCCGACGAACGTCAATGTACGGCAACAGCCTCTTTTCAAGTACCGGATACTTCTGATAATACAATTAATATAAACGTGATTTCCCCGCTCTGTTTCGGTGATTGTACCGGTGAAGTGGTGTTGTCTTTAGATTTTAATATGCCCTATTCCATTTTGTGGAATACCGGAGATACTTTACCTCAATTGGATAGTTTGTGTACAGGACAATATCATGCTTTAATCAATGAAACTTCCGGATGTATTTATAATATTTATGCACACGTTCCGGAATTACCGCCCTTGCAATTTACCAATATTTACACCCTATCGCCTTCATGTACCGGCGATGCGGACGGCTCCATAAGAATTAACGCAATCGGCGGAACACCTCCGTATTCTTATTTTATCAATGAAGTTCCCTGTGGAAATGAAATACAAAACTTGTCCTCCGGCACCTATTTAATTACGGTTATCGATGCCAATGATTGCCGCGTGGATACCAACTTACTGTTTACAGAACCCAACCCGATTTTGATAAGCGAAAACCATCACCAACCCCCTTGTCCGCAAGTGTGTAATGGGACAATTTCGCTTGCAGTGACCGGTGGAACACCTCCCTATCGCTACGATTGGAGTAATGGCAATACGCTATCTTATGGTGAGAACTTATGCATCGACACTTATACCATCGAGGTTAATGACGTGATGGGATGCAGATCTACCATTACCATTACACTTACCGACTCTTCTCTATTTCCGGTTCCTATTGAGGCATGGAGTGATGAGGATACTATATATGAAGGCGCAAGCACCGTCATTCATGCTACTGACTTGACCGGATTTATCTATCAGTGGCAACCCCCGACTGGTCTCGCTACTCCTACGAGGCCTAATAGTGTTGCAACGCCTCCGAACACCATCACCTACGTTATTTTGGTTCGGGATATGTACGGTTGCGAAAAAAGAGATACCCTTCGTATTCATGTTAAAGAGGTGATTTGCGATGAGCCCTATATCTTTCTGCCGAATGCCTTTTCTCCGAACGGAGACGGAATTAATGATATGTTGTTTGTGCGCGGAGATTTTATTACCGAGTGTCTCCTGAGAATTTATGATCGCTGGGGAGAAAAAGTCTTCGAAACTACCACAACAGATAAAGGTTGGGATGGTACTTTTAAAGGGAAAGATTGCCAACAGGGAGTTTACGACTATTATCTCGAAGTGTGGTGCCTCGGAGAAAAACAATTCTTCAAAAAAGGAAATGTAACACTTTTGCGATAAAAAAGAGAAAAGATATCCCATAAGTAGGAAGTCTAATAACAATAATTTTTATTATTGCTGTCCGATAAAACTTTTTTTGACAGATAAAAAACAGGGCTGATTTCATTTACAGAATTCAGCGGGCTTTCCACCTACGTCCTCACGCTGGGGAAAGGCAAGTGATATCGCCCAAAAAAAAGAGAAACTGATCATAATGCAGTTTCTCTTTCTATGAAATACGAATATATTCCTGTGCCGGAAAATAAATTATTTCTTTTTCCCTTGATTGGCAACTTCTTCCATCAATTTCTTGAGGGTTTCTTCGTCGGCAAGAAAATAGTCTTTCACGAGATTCATATCTTGGTCGAATTCAAAAACGTACGGAATGCCGGTCGGCAGATTCAGGGAAACAATCTCTTCGTCGGAAATATTTTTAAGATACTTCACAATTCCACGGAGACTATTGCCGTGGGCAGCCACAATAATTTCGCCTTCTTCCTTCAATTTTCTGGAAATATTTGATTTCCAGAAAGGCACGATTCGGTCAACGGTATCAATCAATGCTTCGGTAGCCGGAGTAGCGCCTTTTTCGTTAAGGTATGCTGCGTAACGGGGATCGTTTTTGGGATGACGATCATCGCTGTCCTCGAGTGCCGGTGGACGAACATCGTAGCTTCGTCTCCAGATGAGCACCTGTTTTTCGCCGTATTTATCAACCATTTCCGCTTTGTTCAATCCTTGAAGCGTACCATAATGTTTTTCATTCAAACGCCAAGTTTTTTCAACAGGAATCCAAAGCATATCCATCTCTTCGAGCACGATATTGAGCGTTTTAATAGCTCTTTTCAAAAAAGAAGTATAGGCAAATTTAAAATTAAAACCTGCCTCTTTCAATTTCTTACCGGCTTCTTTAGCCTCGTTAACGCCTCTTTCGGACAAGTCCACATCGGTCCAACCGGTGAAGCGATTTTCTTTGTTCCATGTACTTTCGCCGTGGCGAATCAAAACTAACTTATACATATCTATCTTATTTAAGTTTATTAAATTCATTAGGGAAAATGATGGTGGGTTTTAAGGATTTTGCTTCGTCGAAATCCATCATGCAGTAGGAAATAATTACCACTACATCACCAACTTGCACTTTGCGAGCGGCAGGACCGTTAAGACAAATCACGCCGGAATCCTTTGCTCCTTTAATGACGTATGTTTCTAAACGTTCTCCGTTATTAAGATTGAGTACTTGCACTTTTTCATTTTCGATAAGATTCGCAGCTTCCATGAGGGTTTCATCAATCGTAATACTGCCCACATAGTGCAAATTTGCTTCTGTGACGACGACTTGATGAATTTTGGATTTTAACAATTCTATTTGCATCTTGAATTATTTTTTAATCATAATATTATCTATTAACCGAACGGGCCCGAGATACACAGCGATACAACCGATAATGGAATCGGCTTCGTCGAGTGATGAAACTGGTTGCAACGTTTCGGCATTGGCAATTTCGAAATATTCGAGTTTAAAGGCGCTTATTTTCCCGATTTCGTCCTCTACATATTTTTTCATTCCTGCAACGGAAAGGTGCATCTGAGAAAGCGAACCTTGCAATATTCGGTAAATATTGGGAGCGATTTGAAGTTCTTCGGGAGAAAGTCGCTTATTGCGGGAACTCATGGCCAAGCCGTTGGGTTCTCTCACAATAGGACAACCTATAATTTCAATGGGCATATTTGATTCACGCACCAACTCTTTGATAATTACAAGTTGTTGGTAATCTTTTTCACCGAAATAGGCTTTATCAGGCATAATCCAATCAAATAACCTTTTCACGATGATGGCAACTCCATTGAAATGATTGGGACGATAAGCTCCTTCCATTACCGATTCCAAAATACCAAAATGATATTTTTCGGTCGGCGGAGTGGGAAAAATTTCTTCTTGATTCGGGGCAAAAACGATGTCTACCACCTCGGAAATATAGTCAATATCTTGTTGCAAAGTGCGGGGATATTGCGAATAGTCGGCAGCATTATTAAATTGAACCGGATTGACAAAAATGGAACAAACAACCGCTGTATTTTCTTTTCTGGCACGTTGGAGCAAGGAGAGATGGCCGGCATGAAGCGCCCCCATCGTAGGTACAAAACCGACAGACTTTCCACTGCTTTTCACTCTGAAAAGCACATCTTTCAATTCGTCAAGCGTTTGGATTACTAACATGTTGTATTTATGAGTTGGTTTTATTAATAATATAGATACTATTTAATATTCTGTTGTAAAATGAGAAGCATATCCTCTTCTATAGAAGCATTGGGAGTCTCTTCGATCAACCCTTTCACAAATCTCTTTTCCGAAGCTGTGGGATTTTCCGGGATTACATATTCAAAAATAAATGCAGGCACTCTTGAAAAGAGCGTACCTACAAGCGTATCATATTCGGCAACACCGGTTTGCTTCGAACGATCACAACCAAGAAAACGATAAGACAACGTTACTTGATAATCGGTTTGCAGTTGGTCGGCAATTTTCTTCCAAGCGGGCAGTTGTTCGCGCGAATCGGAGCACCAAGCCCCAAACACTACCGTCAATTCCCATTTCGAAAATTGTTCATTCGTTTTGAGAAGATTCGCAATTTCCTTTAAAATGACATTTTGAGGTTGATAATCATCATAAAATTGTTGCATTTCTGCAAAAAAATCATGAGAAGAGAAATCATCCCAAGTACATAATCCCACCGGAATTTGCTGCGACATGACGCTGTCTTCAACCAAACGGATCGATTGTGAGTAAGTATAATTACTTAATAAACAAACGATTAAAGAAATAAAAACAATCTTTTTCATATCATTCTTTTCGGCGACAAAGATACAAATAAATATACTACCCTACTCCTGATTTCCTCTTCTTAGTAATATTAAAAAAAGTAAATAATTGAAAAACTATTTTATTTATATAAAAAAATAAAATACTATAAATCAAAAAGTTATAAAGAAATATATCTTTTTTTATAATTATAGAGTTATTATGAACAATAATTCATTATCTTTGCAATTGAACAATAGCTCAATTTAAAAATAAAAAAGTCATTAGATGTCACCAAGGCACAAAAGAATCAGAAAAATTCTCAACATTCCATTGATGAAAGGTTTTAGGCCTTACGGAAATCAAATTTTGCAGGAAGAAAAGAGAGAGCTTATCACCTTATATTATGAGGAGTATGAAGCAATACGATTATGTGATTATGAAGGAAAAAATCATTGTGAAGCATCCGAGTTGATGCAGATTTCACGACCAACATTTACCAGGGTTTATGCCGGGGCGAGGAAAAAGATTGCCCAAGCTTTTGTGGAGGGAAAACAGATTTTGATTGAAGGAGGCAAGGTTTATTTTGACAGTGATTGGTATCATTGTACTGGTTGCACTTGTCATTTCAACAATCCCGACAAAGAACGGGAAGTTTTGGTTTGTCCTTTATGCGGCAAAAAAGAATTTCATAAAGTTGAAGAAAAAAATCCCGGATGTGTGAAACAATTTTAATAAACTAAATAAATAATAATAATCAAAAATTATAATATCATGAAAGTAGCCATTACATCCACCGGAAATTCGCTCCTCTCGAAAGTTGATCAACGTTTTGGGAGATGTGCCTATTTTGTCATTTATGACACCATAACAAAAGCCTTAGAATTTATTCCCAATGTAGGAATTCATGCTGAAGAGGGCGCTGGTTCTGCGGCAGTACAATTGATCGCATCCAGAAAAGTAGAAAAAATTGTTTCTGTTGAATTTGGATTCAAAGTAAAACCATTACTAGACAGTTTAAAGATTCAGATGATCTCTATTAAAGGGGAACATACCGTACAGGAGATTATTGACATGATTGAAAAATCCTAAATATAAAAAAAATGAATAAAAAAATTGCTATTCCACTTGAAAATGACTATTTATGCAGTCATTTTGGCCATTGTCAACAATTTGCTATTGTTGAAACGGAAGCCAATCAAATTAAAAAGATAGAAAAGGTAACTCCACCAGAACATGTTCCCGGATTATATCCCCGCTGGGTAGCACAATTTGGCGTAACAGATGTTATTGCCGGAGGAATGGGACAACATGCCATAAACCTTTTTAATGCAGAAAATATTAATGTATATGTAGGTGCCCCTCAATTAAAAACAGAAGAATTAGTCACCCTATTTTTGTCGGGAAAACTTCTTTTAACAGAGAATTCCTGTGGGCATGACGAACAATCAGGACATGGTCAAGGACAAGAACATGGTCATAGGCATGGAAATTTCTAATCAGATTTTTTCTCAAAAAAGGGATTATTTAACATGAGAAAATCTTCAATAAAGATTGCCATTGCAAGTGGAAAAGGTGGGACAGGCAAGACCTTTATTTCCACGAATTTATTTACAATTCTATCACAACAAACGAGCTCTGTTACTTTAATTGATTGTGATGCAGAAGAACCTAATGATCATTTTTTTATAAAAGGAACTTTAATTGAGGAAAAAACAGTTACGGTATCGATTCCTTCTATAAATTCTGAAGCATGCCGCTTTTGTGGAAAATGCCATGAATATTGTAATTATAATGCTATTTTTTATTTGCCCATGCATCGACAAATTTCGGTTTTAGAAGAGTTATGTCATTCTTGTGGTGCTTGTGTCATTGCATGCGGATATCATGCCATTACCGAAAAAAATGTGAGCATTGGCAAAATACGGAATTTTCATACCCAAAAGGGAAGCGATTTCATTGAATCCCGAGTAAATGTTGGTATATATTCTCCAGTAAATGTTATTAAAGCAGCGATAAAAGAAGCAGACAATATGAATATTACGATCATGGACTCGCCTCCCGGTACGTCATGCCCGTTTATTCACACAGTAGCCACAGTGGATTATGTGGTCTTGGTTGCCGAACCGACTCCTTTCGGAATGAGTGATTTTAAAAAGAGCATTGAAGTGCTGAAAAAGTTAAATAAACCCTATGGTGTTATTGTAAACAAATCAACTTTAGGTAATCGCGATCTTTACGAGTATATAGAAAATGAACAAATAGATCTTTTAATGGAAATTCCTTACGACTCAATGATTGCTTCTTTATATTCGGAGGGAAAAATTATTTCGAAAATAAAACCGGAATGGAACAAAAAATTTGAAAAGTTATATCTTGAAATAAAAGAAAAAACATGCAAATAGCCATTATAAGCGGAAAAGGAGGAACCGGAAAAAGTAGTATCAGTGCAGCGTTTGCTACAATGGGAGATCCTCTTGTGCTAGTTGACTGTGATGTGGATGCCGCTAATCTGTATTTACTATTTAATCCCACACATGAAGAAGTTAAAGAATTTACGGGTGCAGAACATGCTGTTATAGATTATTCAAGATGCACGAATTGTGGAATTTGTATGCAGTTTTGTCGATTTGACGCCATTCACTTAATAGAGGACCGAGTTTCGATTTCAGAAGTTGCATGTGACGGCTGTCGTTTATGTAGTCGGATTTGTCCCGTTGGAGCAATTTCAAATGAGCCACAAAAAGAAAGTAGACTTTATTCGGGAACATTTCGAAACGGAAAGATGGTTTACGGAATATTAGCACCCGGAGAAGAAAATTCCGGAAAATTGGTCAATGCTGTCAGAGATAAAGCACTTGAAGTTGCGAAATCACATCAAATTAAGACTATTCTTATTGATGGCCCTCCGGGAATAGGCTGTCCTGTCATTTCTTCTATTGTAGGAGTTGATGTGGCACTAGTGGTAACAGAACCAACATTATCAGGATTTCAAGATTTAGAAAGAATAAAAACTGTTTTAGATCATTTTCAGATTCCTTCGTGGGTGTTGATTAATAAATATGATATAAATAGTAATATTTCAGCACAAATTGAATCATGGTGTACTCATTCAAACTCCATATTTGCAGGAAAAATCCCATTTGACACTGATTTTGTCCAAGCCATGACAGAAAAACAAAGTATCATCGAATATAAACCTAAAGGAAAAACATCATCCAATCTAAGAAAAATATTTAAACAAATTCAAAACAAAAACCATAAGAAATAATACAACAAATGAAAACAACAGACAAAGGTTTTAACACCAAATTAATTCATGCAGGAGCTTTTGAAGATGAATTCGGCAGTGCTACTGTTCCTATTTATCAAACTTCTACTTTCAAATTTAAAAATGCACAACACGGAGCCGATTGTTTTTCAGGAAAAAGTGACGGATATATATATACTCGTATCGGAAATCCAACTATTAAAGCATTAGAGCAAAATATAGCCGAATTAGAAGGTGGATATGACGGAATTGCAACTTCCTCAGGAATGGGTGCTGTAAGTAGTGTCTATATGGCTCTATTAGATGCCGGAGCACATATCATCAGTTCAGATGCCGTCTATGGCCCGGCAAGAGGAATTTTAGAAGCAGATTTTGCAAGATACAATGTAGAAGCCTCCTTCGTTAATACTTCAAACCCAGAAAATATCAAAGCTGCCATAAGAAACAACACAAAAGTTCTTTATATAGAAACTCCTGCCAATCCGACAATGGAAATTACCGATATCCGGGTATGTGCTCAAATAGCAAAAGAACACAATCTTATTCTTGTTGTGGATAACACGTTTTGTTCTCCGTATCTACAAAAACCTCTTGAATTAGGAGCAGATGTTGTACTCCACTCTGTTACTAAATTCATTAACGGACATGCAGATATAGTCGGAGGTATTATCGTGGCAAAGGATCCGGATATTTACAAAAGAATCCGGCATTCAATGGTTTTTCTTGGATGCAATATGGATCCTACACAAGCTTTTATGGTTCTCCGTGGCGTCAAAACATTGGCAATACGAATTGAAAGAGCCCAAGAAAACGCAATGAAAGTTGCTCAATTTTTAGCCGCCCATCCCAAAGTGGCCTGGATTAAATATCCGGGATTAAGTTCACACCCACAATTTCAATTGGCAAAAACTCAAATGAACGGTTTTGGATCCATGATGAGCTTCGGACTAAAAGGAGGATATGATGCGGGGAGAAAGCTGATGGATCATGTACATTTGGCAATATTAGCCGTCTCTTTAGGAGGTGTGGAAACTTTAATCCAACATCCGGCTTCAATGACTCATGCCGTTGTGAGTAAAGAAGATAAATTAAAAGCAGGAATTACTGATGATTTGATTCGTTTCTCTGTTGGTATTGAAGATGTTAAAGATATTATTCGTGATTTAGAACAAGGACTGGAAGCTGTATAGAATAAAATTAGAAGCTTATATAATGAATGAAGCATAATAACGTTTAAAAATATAACAAAATTAAATATAAACAGATGAGCATATTTGAAAAAATAAAATTACCCGACGTGAAACACATCATTGCAGTAGCTTCGGGCAAGGGCGGAGTGGGAAAATCAACCGTATCTGCCAATTTAGCGATTGCCTTAGCACGCCAAGGACTGAAAGTGGCTTTGGTAGATGCCGATATTTATGGACCATCCATTCCGACTATGTTTGGAATTGAAGATGCGAAGCCGGAAGTATCCGGAAATGAAAACCAAGAACTCATTTTTCCGATTGAAAAATACGGAGTTAAAATTATATCTGTGGGCTTCTTTATTCCCAAAAATGCCGGATTAATTTGGCGCGGACCGATGACGGCAAGTTTTTTGACACAGTTATATGAAAACACGCAATGGGGAGAAATTGACTATATGATTATTGATTTCCCTCCCGGAACCGGAGATATTCAATTGACCACAATGCAGAAGTTAGATTTGACAGGGATTATCATGGTGACTACGCCGCAGGAGATTGCCGTTAATGATGCCCGCAAAGCAGCCTCCATGTTTACAAACCCCGATTTATCCATTCCGATTTTAGGTGTTATAGAAAATATGTCCTGGTTTACACCCAAAAGCCATCCGGAAGAAAAATACTATATCTTTGGAAAAGGAGGCGGTGAATTATTAGCCAAAGAATTAAACAGCAAACTATTAGGACAAATTCCATTGGTTGCTGAAGTGGGCGAAGCTGCCGACAAAGGATTGAGCGTTTTCAGTCAACCCGACCAAAATGTAGTGTCTGTATTTGAGAAAATTGTAGGACAGATTCTCTAATTTTTCTTAAATTAAGTTTCTAAACTTCAAAATATCACAAAAAAGGATATCTTTGCATTTAGAAACTTAAAATATCACAATTATGAAAAGAGTACTCTCTATTTTATTAATCAGTATCGGCGTTATTTTCATTTTTAATTCATGTAATAAAACCTGTACATGCAGAGGCTGGATTAACGGAGTGGCAGGAGAACCTTATAAAATTGAATTAAGTGAGAACGATCCTAACAGTTGTCAGGAAAAGAGCACTATGGCTATTGTAAACGAACGGAAAACAGGCATTGAATGTAAATAGTTTTACATATAAAACGTATCTGTACCATATCTACTCGAAATTGAGATTTAGTAAATAATCTTCGTTAATTAGGGGAAAAAATTATTACTTTCGTTAAAAAAGAATATCTTTGTACATATAATTTAAAACCATAATAAT
>CAZWCI010000009.1:0-25185 GCA_964632815.1 uncultured Lentimicrobiaceae bacterium
ATTTTTAGGGCGTGCCGGCTACGCCGTCGGCGTCCGGTTCCAAGTCCGCGGCCGTTAGTCGTGTGCCCGCAAAGCCACAAAAAGAGCTTCCTCCGGTCGCTTTTTTGCGGCAGCGGCACATCGCCTCCCGGACCTTGCGGGCTTTCCACCTACCTCCTCACGCACCGAAAGGCAATGGTTTTGCGCTGAATAAAATAACTAAAGTTTGACCGCAAATTTCTTTAAACGCTCATCAATCATGTGAGGTGGAATTAGTTGTTTTACTATATTTACTACCGCATTAATCATTCCTTCTCGTACATAATTTTTCTTAATCACGATGGAAATCTCCCGAACTGCCGGAGGATTATCAATTTGTCGCACATGCTTTCGCTGTTCCTCATTTAAAAATTCAATATGCAACTCCGGAATTACTGAATAACCACCATTTTGATCCACTATTTTTACCAAGGTATCAATGCTGCCTGCTTCATATTCTCGGTTTTCCATATTAGGATTGTGACAAAAATTAAAAACCTGTGTACGTAAGCAATGTCCCTCTTGTAAAACCCAAATATGTTCCAATGGTAAATCTGTAGCTCTTAATGGAAGATTTTGATCAAGATAAGAAGTAGAAAAATAGGCAACAAATTTCTCATAATATAATGGGATTTCTAAAATATCCTGATGAGCCAAAGGTGTCGCCAAAATCGCCATATCCAAATCAGATTGAAGCAGATATGTAATGATAGACCTTGTCGTCATCTCCTTAACAGATAATGAAACTTGAGGATAAGAATTGCGAAATTGCATTATTAATTTTGGCACTAAATAAGGTGCTACAGTAGGAATAACACCGATTCGTAAATCTCCTGCTACTTGCTTTGTTTCACTACCCGCTAATTCTGCAATCCTATGAAGTTCATTAAGGGTTGTTTTGGCTTGACTAATAATCTTCTCCCCTATTGAAGTAATGGTAATCGGATGATTGCCACGGTCAAAAATCAGAATTCCAAGTTCATCTTCCAATTTTTGAATCATCATACTTAAAGTAGGTTGCGTAACATTACACGCTGTAGCAGCCTTTACAAAATGACGGTGATGCGCTAAAGCACATATATACTCTAATTGTTGTATTGTCATAATTATAGATTTTATTTATACAAAGATAATAAAAATCTATTTGATTTATAATAATATTTATATTATTTTTGTTGATGAAAAAAATAAATAATAATCATAAAAACAAAAAAACATGGAAAATTTGGAAAACAATGTAAATGCAATGCCTAGAATTGGAGATAAAGCTCCTGCCTTTGAAGCTGTTACAACACAAGGTAAAATTAATTTCCCTTCGGATTACAAGGGAAAATGGGTTATTTTATTTAGCCACCCTGCAGACTTTACACCTGTGTGCACTTCAGAATTTATGACTTTCGGGAAAATGGCCGACGAGTATGAAGCATTGAATTGTCAATTAATAGGATTGTCGATTGATGGTTTGTATAGTCATATTGCATGGTTGCGAACCATTAAGGAAAAAATTGAGTATAAAGGGATGAAAGATATTGAAATAAAATTTCCATTAATTGAAGATGTCTCTATGAAGGTAGCAAAAGCTTATGGTATGGTTCAACCTGGTGAGAGTGAAACACAAGCTGTAAGAGCAGTTTTCTTCATTGATCCTAAAGGAACAATTCGTACAATTATTTATTATCCCTTATCATTAGGTCGTAACTTTGATGAAATTAAAAGGATTCTGATTGGATTGCAAACTGCCGATAATTTTAAAGTGGCTTTACCTGCAGATTGGCGTCCAGGAGATGATGTAATTGTTCCTACCGCCGGTTCTTGCGGAGTTGCAAAAGATAGAATGGAAGATAAAAGTGGAGAATTGACCTGTTACGATTGGTTTTTCTGCACAAAAAAACTTCCTAAAGAAGAAGTTGAAAAAAAATTAGGAAAATAAAAGAATTTTAACTACAATAAAAAGAGACTATCCCAAAATAAAGATAGTCTCTTTTTATTTATAATCTTGATATTACTCCCAAGAGAGCATTATCATTCCTTTTGGAAAAGAAGCACCAACCTCAACACAAACTTTAGAAATACGACCATCCGCAGGGGCACAGACAATATTTTCCATCTTCATCGCTTCATATTTCAATAACGGAGTTCCTTTTTTTACGATTCCACCTTCTTTAACAAATAATGCTGTAACAGAACCCGGAATAACAGAGCGAATTTCTTTCATATTCTTCTTTTTCCATTCTTTCTTTGACGGAAACTTATGATTAGGCAATGTCACATATTGACAATCATTAGGATAAAGCTGAAGAGAAATGTGAGTATTTTTATTTTTTTCATTCATAATCGTAAATATTAAAATGGAGGAATTCCATGTTTTTTCTTAGGAGATAAAATTTGCTTATTTTCAGACAAGTGTAATGAATTCAAAATATAATCCCTTGTCTCATTGGGTTCAATAACTGCATCAATATACCCTTTTCCTGCAGCCACATAAGGATTTGCAAACTTGTCCTTATATTCTTGAACTTTAATTTTTCTCATTTCAGCGGGATTTTCAGCAGCGGTTATCTCTTTTCTAAATATAATATTGGCGGCTCCTTCAGGTCCCATAACTGCAATTTCAGCAATTGGCAACGCAAACACAAAATCTGCTCCCAAATGACGAGAGTTCATTGCAATGTATCCACCACCATAAGCTTTTCTCAAAATAACGGTAATTTTAGGGACAGTTGCTTCGCTATATGCATATAACATTTTAGCGCCATGACGAATAACTCCGGCATGTTCTTGATCTATCCCCGGCAAATAACCCGGCATATCCTCAAGAGTAACAATCGGAATATTAAATGCATCGCAATATCTGATAAAACGGGCTGCTTTGTCAGAGGAATCACAATCGAGAACTCCGGCAAGAACCATCGGTTGATTTGCAACGAAACCAACAGTTTTCCCTCCCATTTTGCCAAATCCAATAACAATATTTGCAGCAAAAAGTTCTTGAATTTCAAGAAAATCCCCATCATCTGTAAGTTTCCTAACCACTTCCCGAACATCATATGGTTTGGTTGGATCAACCGGAATAATCTGCTCTATATCAATTACTTTCTTAAATATCTTTTCATCTGTATTCACAGGCGAAACAGTCTCTTCATTGTGAGAGGGCACATATTTAATAAGCTCCCTTATTTGCTGGAAACACTCCGCTTCATTATGAGCAAAAAAATGGGCATTTCCTGTAGTTTCACAGTGCACACGAGCGCCACCCAACGATTCCATATCAATCTCTTCTCCAAGCACAGTTTTAATTACTTCCGGACCTGTGATAAACATTTTCGAAATGCCGTCAACCACAAAAACAAAATCTGTCAGTGCAGGTGAATAGACGGCACCACCAGCACAAGGTCCGAGAATGACTGACAATTGAGGAATAACGCCACTGGCAAGTGTATTTCTATAAAAAATATCACCATAGCCTGCCAAAGCATTAACTCCTTCCTGGATTCTCGCCCCACCCGAGTCATTAATGCCAATGAGGGGCATTCTCATGTTGAGTGCATAATCCATGATTTTGGTAATTTTTTTGGCATGCATATAACCCAATGAACCTCCCACAACAGTAAAGTCCTGCGCAAATACAGCTACTTTTTTTCCGTAAATCTTTCCGGTTCCGATAACAACTCCATCCCCGGGAAGTTCTTTATTCTCCATTCCAAATTCACGGGCTTCATGTCTTATAAAGAGATCGTATTCGCAAAATGTTTCTGGATCCAATAATTGCTCAATTCGTTCACGAGCAGTTAATTTCCCCATCTCTTTCTGTTTTGCGATCGCCTGTTCTCCCCCACCCAATTGCAATCTGGATTTTGATGTTCTTAAAGTTTCTATTTTATTTTTCATACAATGTCTTTTGATAGTAAATATATTTTACATTTGAAGTCCGCCGTCACAACGAAGCACTTGACCGGTTATATAGGATGATAATTCCGAAGCCAAATAGAGCACTGTTTGAGCAACATCTTTTGGAGTCCCCGGTTTTCGCAATGGAATCTCTTTAGTCCAGATCTCTTTCACTTCTTCTGACAATACATTTGTCATTTCAGTTACAATAAAACCCGGAGCAACTGCATTGCAGCGAATACCTCTGGAACCAATCTCTTTGGCAACAGATTTCGTAAATCCTATAATTCCGGCTTTGGAAGCAGAATAGTTCGCCTGACCGGCATTACCTCCTATTCCCACAATAGAACTGATATTAATTATTGAACCAGAGCGTTGTTTAAGCATAATAGGTTGAACCGCTTTTGTCAAATTAAATACCGATTTAAGATTCACATTCATCACAAGATCCCAGTCTTTTTCACTCATTCTGAGTAATAAAGTATCTCGTGTAATTCCGGCATTATTAACCAAAATATCAATACTATTAAAATCGCTAACTATATTTTGTATTAATATTTGAGCATCTTCATACGAAGAAGCATCCGAAGCATAAAATTTGGCCTTAACGCCCAAGTTTTGTAATGTAGTTTCAACTGACATGGCTTGTTCATCTTGCCTTAAATCGGTAAAAGCTATATTAGCTCCATGACTTGCCAATTCAATTGCTATTTCTTTTCCAATTCCACGTGATGCGCCTGTTATCAAAGCGACTTTATTTTCTAATAATTTCATTCATTCGTTATTTTATCGTTATCAACTAGAGCAAATACCATTTCTGCTTGAACACATCGTTGATTATTTACTTCTGCATAAGCTTCTACAAAATAGATCAACTTTTTCTGCATATTAATTTTAGCAGTTATTTCAATGGTATCACCCGGTTTTACTTGTTTTTTAAATTTCACTTTATCAATACCGGCATAAAACGGAGTTCTCCCGATAAGATCCTCTCCTATTAACAAGCAACAGGATTGAGCCATAATTTCACACAAAATCACCCCCGGCACCACCGGATTTCCGGGAAAATGGCCTTTCAAAAAAAACTCATCTCCTCTAACATGGTACTTAGCATGAGCTACTTTTTGTTCATCTATTTCTACCTCATCAACCAACAACATGGGTTCTCGATGAGGAAGAAATGTTTTAATTTCTTCTCTCTTCATATCTGAATAATTATATTAATATGTTATGATTCAATTTTTCTAATTACAACAGCGCCATTGTGTCCACCAAAACCCAAAGAATTGGATAATGCTATTGTGATATTGGCTCTGCGAGCAGTCAAAGGCACATAATCCAAATCACATTCAGGATCAGGTTCCAATAATCCGATTGTAGGATGGACTATACCGGTTCTTAAGGTCATTACCGAAGCTATTAATTCTACACCTCCTGCAGCACCAAGCATGTGTCCTGTCATAGATTTGGTAGAACTTATAAGTGTTCGCCTTGCTCTATCTTCTCCAAGAGCCAACTTAATTGCATGAGTTTCAGCAATATCATTTAAAGGAGTAGATGTCCCGTGAGCATTGATATATAGTTCATCCTTATCTGTAAAATCTGCCTGTTGAAGTGCTAATTTCATAGCTTTTGCTGCACAAGCAGCATCCGGTTTCGGAGCTGTATAATGATAGGCATCACAAGTGTTTCCATAGCCACACACTTCAGCATACATTTCAGCATTTCTAGCTTTTGCATGTTCATATTCTTCCAATATTACAATTCCTGCTCCTTCGCTAAGCACAAATCCTTGACGGCGTTTATCAAAAGGAATAGAAGCTTTTTCCAATACATCAGCGCGAGATAATGCTTTCGCATTGGCAAAACCACCTATTGCGAGGGGGGTAACAGATGCTTCTGTTCCTCCGGAAATAATGGCATCTGCATACCCGTGTTTAATTGCTCGATAAGCCTCCCCAATGGAATGAGTTCCTGTGGCACAAGCCGTGACTACAGGCAAACAAGGGCCTTCTGCTTTTTGTGCAATGGCCACATTTCCGGCCGCGATATTAGAAATCATCATAGGAATAAACAAAGGAGATATTCTATTAACTCCCTCTTCCAACACTTTTTTACTTTCTCCGAAAAAAGTATGAATTCCTCCAACTCCTGAGCCAATATAGACTCCTAATCTTTCCGGATCAATAGATAAACGACTATTGTCCATTGCTTGTTGAGAAGCAGCCAATGCAAACTGTGTAAAACGGTCTGCACGTCTTGCTGTAGACTTGTCAACACCAAATTCTTCTGCATTAAAATCTTTTACTTCCCCAACAAACTTTACCGGTAAATCACCGGCAGGGAATGAAGTGATTGGACCTATTCCAAAAACTCCTTGAGTAAGATTATTCCAAAAAGTTTGTACATCTTTTCCTATTGGGGACACGATGCCCATTCCGGTAATTACGACTCTTCTTTCCATAAATTTCTAATTTTTAGTAAATAAATTGATTTCCCTTCTTCAACAGTTCCTCCGCATCTTTAATCATTAATTCAATTATATCTTTTGCCGGTTTGGGTTCGCAAACTAACCCGGCCGCTTGCCCGGCCATAAAGCTTCCCATTTTTTCATCGCCATCTTTAACCGCTTTTCTGAGAGAACCTGACCCAAAATCCATTATGGTCTTATCATCAACGGTATTGTCATTTTCCATTTCGGCAAATTGCTTGGTAAATTGATTTTTCAAAGCTCTTACCGGATGTCCAAAACGTTTTCCGGTAACAATAGTATCAGAATCTCTAGCCGAAAGTACTTTCTTCTTGTAATTTTCATGAATTGTACATTCATTGGCTACGAGAAAGCAAGTCCCACACTGAACCCCTTTAGCTCCTAAAATCAAAGCGGCTGCTAAACCTCTGCCATCAGCAATTCCACCTGCCGCCAAAACGGGTATTGAAACTGCATCAACAATTTCTGGAACTAATACCAAGGTATTCAGATTGCCAACATGCCCTCCGGCTTCACTTCCTTCTGCAATAATAGCTATTGCCCCCATCATTTCAACACGTTTAGCCACTGCAACCGAAGCTACTACAGGAATAACCATAATTCCTGCTGCCAACCAATCTTTCATATATTTAGAGGGCATACCCGCTCCTGTAGTTAATACAGAAACGCCCTCTTCAATAACCATTTGTGCGATATCGTCCACAAAGGGATTCATCAACATTATATTTACTCCAAATGGTTTATCTGTCAATTGTTTACACTTTCTTATCTCTTGTCGCACTTCATCAACACCATAATTTATGGCTGAAATCAGTCCAAGTCCTCCGGCATTAGAAACTGCACTTGCTAATGATGCATCGGAAATCCAAGCCATTCCACCCTGAAATACGGGATATTTAATCCCTAATAAATCACAAATTTCACTTTTAATCATTTTTCTATCTATTTAGTTTATTCATTTAGGTTCCACGTAATAACCATTGCTCCTGAAGTAAAACCACCTCCAAAAGCGCTCAACACCAATGTATCTCCTTTTTTTAATTGAGATTTCCTACTCATTTCATCCATTAAAATCAAAATACTGGCGGATGAAGTATTTCCGTATTTTTCAATATTATGCGGAAATTTATGAACCGGTTGCTCCATATTATGTCTAATACTATCAATCATGCGTTTGTTTGATTGATGAATGAGGAAATAGTCTATATTTTCAGGGGCGATTTTTGCTTCGTCCAAAACTATTTTAATATCTTCTACTGACGCAGAAACGGCAATTTTGAATAAATCACGGCCATGCATTACCAATGGAATTGTTTGTTCGTTATTTTTTAAATATGGAGTACTCTCAAGGGTTCTTCTGTAATAAAGCACATCCGTATTTGAGATTGTAGTAAGATGAATTGATTTCATATCGTCCCCTTCCGTTACCACAACTGCGCCTGCGCCATCACCAAATAAGACACTGGTGTCACGTTCTTTCCAATTACAAAACCGCGTTGGTTCTTCCGCACAAACGATTAAGATATTTTTAGCCCGTTTTGTCTGAAGAAATGTTTCTGCAATATCTGAAGCATAAATAAATCCCGTACAAGCCGCATTTATGTCAAAACAAGGACAGGTAGCCTTAATTTCACCTTGAATCATTGCACTTAAAGATGGGACAACATAATTGTTGGCAACATTCGAACATATTATGAAATCTATATCCGTGGCTTTTAGCCCGGCTTTCTTTATGGCTTTTTTGGAAGCTGCTACAGCTAAATCCAAAAGTGTTTCCGTTGATATAATTCTTCTTTTCTTTATACCGGTTCTGGTAAAAATCCAAGTATCATTAGTGTCTAAAAATTCCGACAGCATCTTGTTCGTAACAGTTAAAGATGGTAACGCACTCCCCGTTCCTATAATTTTCATAATAAATACATTTTAAAATGATTCATGTAAAATTTTAACGCAATTGTTTTTTCTGGAAATTGTTTAAAAAAAACAATGCAAAACAACACTTTTTTAAAATAGCAGCTATTTTTTGGGGATAAATCTTATGTTAAAGGGGTAAAAATAGGAGATTTTTGGTATTAAAATCTCTATTAAGGGGTAAAATTTAAAATAATCAAGATAAGAAATCACTTAAAATTTTAGTTTTTCTAACTTTTATTTACTTTTTTTTGTAAATAATATGTGAAAAATGGATTGTTTTATCATGAATCGTTCATGAATACGCATTTTGTGTTAATGAAAAAAATCATTTTAATTTTAATTTAAAATACTATACAATATCAAGATACAAGTCCGCAGCCGATAGCCGTGTGTCCGCAATGCTGCACAAAGAGCTTCCTCCGGTCGCTTTTTTGCAGCAGCGTCCACATGCCTCCCGTCTTTACGGGCTTTCCACCTAAGCACCTCACGCGGTCGGGAAGGCAAAGGAGTTGTTCCGATTCAACAAAACTAGAAGTTAGAAATTAGAAATTGCCAGAAGGTCAAATGGCATTCCCCACTCTTATTCGTGTATTCGTGGCTTTTATTTTCTTTGGAATTATTTATTGCCACGAATGCAGGAAGTTTTTTTATTGTCTAATTTTTTATATCCGATTGTTTTATTGTAGATTACATAGATTTTTTACTTTTTTTTACGGGGCACTAATAAAATAAAATAGGAACGGATTTTTGAAAACCCGTTCCTATAAATAATTGAGTCAATACAAATATTAAAGAGGTCTTTACTATTTATGTCCTCCGCATCCACTCCCACTCTTCTGGTGAGAACAACCGGAATGTGCATTCTTTTCTGCTCTACAACAAGCGGGAAGTTTAGCACGAGCTTCCGTATCTGCTTTAACTTGATCTGCATCGTATCCTAATTTACTAATTCCCAATCTAATTTCATCGGGATTAGTCTTTTGAGGATTATATACAACCGTAACTTTTGAGGTTGCATCATCATAGCTAAAATCTGTCACACCTTTAAAAAAAGGAACATTTTTTTGCATCAGATCATGGCACATTTTACATACTCCATTGGTTTGAATCACAATAGTAGCATTTTTTGAATCTTGACTCCATGCAGTGAATCCGATTAGCGTTATTAACGCGATTAAAACAATTTTTTTCATACTTTTTTGATTTTTAATAAATTAATTTGGTTTATAAAAAGGTTTAATTAAGAGTCCAACGAATTCCAAGATATCCCATGGCACCTGTTATCGGGGCATATATTATGGATGCATCGAAATGCTCTCCGAAAGGATTATCAGCAGATAAAATTGGATTTTTTTGTTTATAATTCAATAAATTTTCGCCGCCTGCATAAATTTCCCATGTTCTGAACTTTTTGGTAATTTGAGCATTTAAGATGAAAAAGTCGGGAGATTGCTTAGGCAGTTGGTATTCCGGCGGGTTCATACTTGTATTTGGAAGACGCATAGAACTATTATATTGCAACGTAAGATTAAATTTCCATTTATCAAATTTTGTCGCATAGTTAAGATTCAGCAATGCTTTGTGGGGACTAACCAATGCTTTTTGCTGTAAATCTCCGGCCGTGGTCTGCCATACATTGTTAAAACGATAAGCAACTATTATTTCAAATCGTTTGAGTGGATAAAGGGTCATTTCTGCTTGAATTGAGTGTGAATAAGATTTGCCACCTATGCTCTCGTCATTTAAATTATACACAAACACTTTTTGCGGATTTTGGTCAAAATCTATTAAAACTTGATTCATAAAATAGGTATAGAAATAGTCAATCGAGAAATTTGACTTTCCCCCTTTCATATCAAAAGATTGAACGAAGCTAATTCCTGCATTATATGCCTCTTCAGGTTTGAGGTTATCCGAGAAATTAAAAGTACGATTACTTATCATTAAAGAAAGATTTTCGGCTAACACATTGGCTGTTCGATACCCTTTTCCTGCAGATATACGAATAGAGCTATTGGGAGCAGGAAGCCATTTTAGATGAACTCGAGGTGTCCAAAATAGCATTTTATAGAAAGCATTATAATCTAATCTCATTCCACCCATAACAACCAGTTTATCTTCAATAGAATAAGAATACTCTCCAAAAAGTCCGGGTACAATTTCTTCGCGAGTCAAATTTTCTTGACCTACAGCTTGAGTAATATTCGATAATTGTTCATCAAGAAAATCCATCTGTAAACTTCCACCAACGGTAAGTTTATGCCGTTTGCTTTGGCCGTATCTATTTGAATAAAGAACATTGGCATAACCACTGATTTGTTGGGCATTGTAATTCTTTTTACCAAAGAAAGATTTATTATGATGAAAAGTAAATGCCAATACTGTTCCTATACTTTCATGTTCTCCCCCCAATAAAAAACCATTTTTTGTAATAACATTTAATTTATTCGTCCCTATTCTAAGACCATAGAGTGAATCCATTCCGGAGGGAGCTTGATAATTGTATTTCATTTGTCCCCCCATTCTATCTTCCCACATATAGCTTAACATAGTTCTTCCTTCAAATTTTCCCGGTTTTTGATAATCCCAACGATTCATTGTATTTACTTGATAATTAATCGGAATATCAATAAAAGAGTCATGATTCATATCTAATTTAGCAAGCTGTCCCTCTGTATGTAGTAATAACATTGTAGAAAGATTCTCTTTTATTTTAAATACTGAATTCAAATTAAATTCAGCTTTTCCCATAGAACTTCCATATAGATTAATGAATAGTTTTTCGGAATTGGTTTCAGGTTTTTTATAATCCACATTAATCTGTCCTGTAATTGCTTCATATCCATTTGTTACTGAAGCAGTTCCTTTTGAAATGCTAATTCCTTCCATCCAAGTTCCGGGGACATAGCCCAGTCCAAATTGATTAGAAAGCAAGCGAATATAAGGAGTATTTTCAAGAAGAATTTGGCTATAAATTCCGGCAAGTCCCAGCATTGATATTTGTTTAGCCCCACTAACGGCATCTGCATATTCAACATCAACCGCCACGGTATTATCAAAACTCTCCGAGAGATTACAGCAAGCTGCTTTTCGGAGCCCATCGGTAGAAATAATTGTGGTTAAAATTGGTTTTACTGAAATGTAGGCCCCTTGTCTGCTTGCCTCAACAGAAATTGTGGGAAGAGTGTGAGCCGTAGAGAGTACTATATTTAACTCTGTACGATTACGTTCCACTGTAATGGTATCATTTTGATATGTCGAATATCTCACAATCAAGATATTAGATCCTTCAACTTTCGGAAGCGAAAACGTTCCATTTTGGTCTGTAACGGTTCCTACACGAGTATCTTGCCACTGCAAGATTGCCCCGACCACTGGAGTTCCTTCTTCTGCTTCATTATATTCCATTACTTTGCCTCGAAGTGCTTGTTGGGCATTTCCTATCGGAATAAAGCAAAGCCACCCAATGATAAGGATGATATATTTTTTCATATTGTACATAATTATTTTGATTTATAATTCATAATTTGTCTAATCTCTCTTTATTTTATAATAAAGAAAGATTAGTAACTAATATAAAATCAAATAATTATGCGTAATACACCCGTTGATGAAGAAAATCTAGTAATCGATCTCCTTGGAGGTGGAAAAAAGAAGGAATAAAAATATTTTCTTTTAATCTTTTTTCAAGAGAAAGATTGCTGACTAATTGTGTAAGAAATGCTTCTTCTCCGATTTGTATCCACTGCCAATGAGCAGGAGCTACAGATTGGGAAGCTTTATAAAAATCTTTAATTTTAAAAAAATAGTATGTATCGTGAGCATGATGGTGATGATGATCTGATTTTTCAGCATTCGGGATTTCACAAGAATCCTCATCTCCATGACTTTCACAACATTGTTGCGCTACATAATCACGACAATGGTCACAACAATGATGCACAGTTATCGCAATTCCGGAAGAGAATACAAAATATACGAGGAGCAGCAAAAAAGTAAAAAAGTGACGATGTTGTGTTTTCACGATTTTATAAAACTTTCTATTTCACATTGCAAAGATACACATAAAAATAATTCCATGCATTTATCCTTTTGATGTTTAACGAAAAAAGCATTAAAAAATTACATATCATCTCCTGAATAATACTGAGAGAAAAACTCTTTCAGTATTATTCTGAATAAAGAATAAGCAGGAACTGCGAAAATCATTCCCAAAACTCCTCCTACATGACCGGCAACAAGAATGACAATAAAGATTTCAAGTGGATGAGCTTTGACACTTTTCCCATAGAGAATAGGCTGTAATATAATATTATCTATTAAATTTGCAACAGCAAATACAGCAATTACTTTGAGAAGTATATATGGAATTGGCAGAGCTTCGGGCGATAATGGCAATATCCCAGCCAAAGCGATGAAACCACTTAATGCCATAGCAATAAGTGGTCCAACGTAAGGAATAATATTGAGAAGCCCTCCAAGAAAACCTATCAATAAAGGATTGGGAACTCCTAAAATATAACACAGTAATCCTTCTAAAGAACCTACAATCAACATTTCAATAAAAACTCCCGAAAAATATTTAACCAACTGCTTTTTTATTGCTTGCACAATATTAGCAAAATTATCTCGATAGGATACCGGTATCAGTTTTCGAATTAATTTAAAAAAGATTTGATTATCTTTAAGAGAAAAGAACGTCATAAATAAAACAGAGAACAACCCGATAAATATGGCAGAAATCACTTGTATTACATTCCCAAAAAGAGAGGTTAAACTAAATTTTTGTAATAGCTGCTTCATTTGAACTGTAATAATATCTGCAAGGGATTCTTCCTGAAGCAAAAATCCGTTTTCTTTCAGAATTGTTTCAAATTGTTGCATCCATATGTACAAATTATCTGTAATTAACGTCGTTTCAATACTCAGAATTTCTTGAATTTCAGAAACAATCAACGGAACAAAATAGCGGAAAAAGAGCACAAAAAGGGTTAATATGACCAACAGAGTAATGAACGCAGCTAAACTTTTGGGCATTTGCACTTTTTGATACTTAATTTTCATCATTAAATTAACCAAAGGTGTTCCCAAAATTGCCAGAACAAGTGCAATAAACATATAAATCAGAATGTCTGAAAAAAACCAGGCTGCTGCAGACATTGCAATAAGGAAAAGCAATATTGCAATTATTCTATTATTATTATTCATATAATGATATTAATTTTTTGAGGTACTTTTTGTTGATTTTATCTTATTTCGGCTTTCTTTCTTTTTTGAAGGATTTTTCCAACTTTCTAAAAAATCTTTTTTATTATTAAACTCTTTTTTAAAAATAACAGCAATACCTTGAGCATAAGGAGAAGACTGAGTTAAAGAAGAGAATTGATTGGTTACATTAAATACCTTGATTCTCCAATTTTTAGATTCATTCAATGCATATTCAATACTATAATCCCCAATAAAATTGGTCCCATTGTCAAAATTATTTGTTTTATCATTAGTATAGCCAAAACTTCCTTCGATAACGATTCTATCATTAAAAAGACTCGTTGATGCGGAAACACTATACTCTTCTGCATGAGTTTCATCAGCATTTCTATACTTAAGGCCTATATCAACATATTTTAGGTTTTGAGAAATAAAATTATTAATGGTATTGGTTAAGAGTTCCACTCCCGAATATTCAACTGCAGAAGCAACCATATTTGTTGTATTTTGCCCTGACGACTCAAATTTCCCAAGGACGAGTAAGGAAAAGAATTGTCGTGTTCGATTTTCGGCTACGGTTGTATCAATGGCACTATAAAAGAGAGTTGATATATCATTAGAACTATTTGGCAATTCAAAAGAAAAATCAATGGAGGGATTAAAGAGGCTCCCAACAAGGTGAATATATGCATTTACCGGAGTGCGTCTGAGATTCGTGGCTCCCGCAATATCTTGTGAAATAATTTCGTTTAGAGAGGCATTTGTTTTGTATACACCGCTTAAATTAACAGTTGCAAGGTCAATTGGACCTGCAAAATTGATAGTCCCGCCCGGAGTTAATGTTAACATTTTATCAATTATATCTTTTAATGTCAAATGGAACGATCCGGATTGCAGGGCTAAGGTTCCCGTGAGCGACATATCGGAAGAGGTGCTATACATAAATCGAAGTGGACCTTCTACCCTTGCTTGTAATGTTCCACCAATAGACGGATCTAATTCAATTTGCACCATAGCATCCGGAGTAATATTCACATTAAAGTCAAACTCCATTTCCATCGAATTTTGCTCTTCTTTCGGATTTTGTATACTTTTTTCCGCATCAGGAGGTGCTTTGAAAACAATTACGTCTGATTCTGAAGTACTTTCACTGAAGTAGAGAGGTAAAAAGAAGTTTGTTCCTTTACTGGTGACAATATTATTTCCCGAAAACTTCAATTTTTTCTCATCTCCGCTGATTAAAATTTTGCCTTTAACAAATCCATCTCCATAAAAAGGCATTTCAAGTGATTTTGCAGTATTAAGGACTAAAATTCTTTCTGACTCAATAGTCAGATTCAATTTCATATTTTTAAATTTATTATGATGAACATAACCGTTTAGAATTGCCTGATTGTCATATTTATCTTTAAGTACAATCTTATTAAATTCAAGTCCTTTTTGATTAAATTCAACTTTCTGATTTTCAATTTTATAAATTGTATTAAGAGGCGCTATTCCCAATTCAGCTTTTTTCAAAAGAACTTTTCCGTCAAAATAAAAAGTATCCGGTTTCGCAATAAAAGCCAATTCTGCGGAAGCATCACCTTTCACATAATGACTGAAGGAGGATAAAAAAGGCTGAAGGAATCCGACCTCAAGTGAAGAGACATTTGTATAAACAGCAAATTGCTTATTTTTAATATCATAACCCCCATTAAGTAAAGCAATTTTTCCTTTTTCTTTTTCAAAAGAGGCATACGAATAATTCGTAATATCAGCTGAGTTTATACTATTTTCAGAAGTATAAATTCCTCCCACGAACCTCACATCGTTTTGTGTCGGCAAAGTAGCTAAAACAAATATATTTCCGAATTCGGTTTCATTAAATACAAAATCACTGATTAAAGCTTTTCCGTTAAGTATCTTTTTTCCTTTTTCAACTGAAAAATTAAATTCAGAAGAGATGTCGCCACCCAAATTAATCCTTTTATTTTCGAAAAACGAATTTAAAATAGAGATGTCTACGTTTGTAATACCAATTTTTAAAGGTAAATTTTCTTTTTGAGAAAAAGTTCCATCTAACTTTAAGCTACTCTTATCTGCCGAGAGCAAAAGATTGTCAAACTCAATACGATCTTTCTTTATTTGAATTTGATTTTCATCATTAAAATGCCAACGATAATTCTTAATAGCCAACTCTGATTCATTATAAAATTGAAGAATATAATGAGACAAACTTGAAAATTGAACCATTCCCGAGAGTTGAGAAGGCAATAAAGAGACAGATTCGGGATTTTTCCAGTTCAAATCATACTGCACTCGATTGCATTCAACAGCCGCATTCAAATTGATGTTCTTAAAAGAAAATATATTGTCATTTACCGGCAAATTAAATGAATCAACTGTACATGTGAGAGAAAAGGTTTGATTGTCCATTTCTTTTCCGTTTAATCGTAGATTAGAAATACGCATTTTCGGATTTAAACGAACATAACGTGCACGAACATCAATACTGTCACGATCGTGTTGGGAATTGATATAAAAAAAGATTTTAGAAGTAGGTGCAATTGCCAAACCGGGAGTAAAAAACGCAAATAATTGACGCGTCTGAAAAGTCTCTAACTGAAAAGAGAGATACTGATCCGAGGCATTTTCTAAATGAGCAGATAATTTCTCTCCTTCTGAAGTTTTCTTTTCAGGCATAAGATTTGGGACATAGCGATAAGCCAATTCGAAAAGTGTATCTACAAGTTTTGAAATTGGATAGGTCGTGGACATAGATGCATTGACAATATCAGAGGTTAATCTGTATTTGCGAACTCCCTCCGTATTTAGTGCAATAAAACGCAAAGATTTTGTCCGAAAAACTTTCCCATCTTGTACATAAGAAAGGGAATCAAGCATCATGGCTCCGGTTAAATTATCAATATTTGAAGCATTCACATTGATTTTCAGAGAATTTACAGAGAGATGAAGATCAGGATATTTTTGAGCTAAATAAATTACCTTGTCGAAGCCTTGAGCTGTAAGGCTATCTACTGTTTTCCATTTTGCCGCAATCCTTCCGGCCGCCAGATCTGAAATTGACAACGAAGCTATATAATTTGGTAATTTCCCTGTAAAATCTACATTTCCATCTATTGAGAAGCATATATTGGTGTCTTTGGAATCAACTGTTGCCCTATATTTACGATCCGCATACACTCCTTTAAAATCTACATTTTGGAGCATATATTCTTTTAATTGAATTTGATTTACTCTTCCACTGACAACAGCCTCAATTGAAGTAAAAAAATCCTTATTATCAAAAGGCATTTGTGCTTTTCCTTGAATTTCGGTCTCCATAGAAAGATGCCCCAAAATTGGCTCTTGGTTTACTAATTTTCCGAGATTTAGTTGCGGAACATCTATTTTCCCTAAATATGTCAATTCGCCGGTAGAATCAGAAACAGAAAAATCAACTAATGCACTGCCAAATGTAGAATTGATGTTTAAAGCTGTGGAAAATTGAGTCAAACGTCCGGAAAAATCCCCCGTCAAATTACAATTTGTCATTGGCAACAATGATTTTGGAATTGGGATCTGCTTATTCCCGGGCAAGCCAATTGTTGCTAATTCTGAAAAATTGAAATTTGAATTCCGAATATCCAAATCCATATCCAATTTTCGCAAATCTGTAATATTCTGAAGATAAAAATCACCCTCTACAAAGGTGCTATTTCCATAATTTACATGTAATGCTTGCAGATTAATATCATTAACAGGTCCCTTTACTTTCCCTTTAAGAATAACACTATTTTTCATTCCTTTTAATGAAGGAACAAAATAGGCAAGATCTTCCGTATTGAGTGTAGAAGGCCGAACATCAACTTGCAAATTTACACTATCCACAAATTCACCCAAAGAGCTCCAATCGGAATACTGAAAAGCCAAATCCATAAATACATGGCTCTTGGGAGTAACGACAAGTGCATTATTTAACGTTAATTGATGCTCATTAATTCTGAAATCTCCGGATGCATTCAGCAATTCAAAACCTGTATATTGATTAAAACCTAAGCGATTTATTTTAGCTGATATATCGGCACGATTAACCGTAAAGTTAAGACAATCAAAATGGATATCACTCAAAACAAAATAGGCATAATCAATATTGGAATTCTTTTGATACAATCGCTTTTCATCATTTTCATATCTAAATTCTACTCCATCCAATCTAAGTCTGTCTGCTTTGAGCAAAAAACGACTTTTCTTCTTTTTAAAATTATCCGCCCAAAGAGCAATATTAACACGTTCATCTCCTTTATATTGGCGAACTACAACTTCCCCACCTTCCCCGACAATCGTACCGAAATGAAGATACATCGGAGATAATTTAAGTTTTTTAAATCTCGTTTTGGCATAATCAACACGAATCATATCATTATGACGATAATCTTTGATCACAAATCCATAAACCTCCAATTGAAAAGTAGGTGTTAAATAAATGTTTTGGATTGAAATCTCACTTTTCCATTTTTCAGACAAACTTTGGGTAACTTTATCCACCAAAGCATTTTGAATCGGCTTAATAAACAGCGCACCCACAATTAAAAAATCAAGAGTTATGAATATAATCACAGCCCAGAGGAGGATTTTTCCTATTTTCCCGATTTTTTTAGTAATTTTGTACCCCAAAATTGTATAATTATGTCAACCTATATTCTTGGTATTGAATCTTCCTGTGACGACACTTCTGCCTCTGTAATTGCCAACAACACCATCTTATCAAACGTAATTGCCTCACAAAAAGTTCATTCCGAGTTTGGCGGTGTGGTTCCGGAATTGGCTTCCCGTGCACATCAACAAAACATTATTCCGGTGATAGACACAGCACTCAAACGTGCAAAGATAAATAAAAATCAATTATCTGCAATTGCTTATACAAATGGTCCCGGGTTACTGGGTTCCCTACTGATAGGGAGTTCATTTGCAAAAGCGATGGCATATAGTTTAGGAATTCCACTGATTGAAGTTGACCATTTACAAGGTCATGTTTTGGCGGTATTTCTGGACAAAACCGAACAACCTAAAAGAAAACCCGAGTTCCCATTTCTATGTCTGACTGTTTCTGGAGGGCATACCCTCATTCTTAAAGTTCATGATTATTTTGATATGGAAATTTTAGGCAGAACCATTGATGATGCTGCCGGCGAAGCCTTCGACAAAGCAGCCAAAATTTTAGGGCTCTCCTACCCCGGAGGACCAATCATTGATAAATTTGCTCAAGAGGGAAACCCGAATCAATACCATTTTTCCACAGCCAATTTACCCGGCCTGGATTTTAGCTTTAGCGGACTGAAAACTTCTTTTCTTTACTTTGTTCGGGACGGACTAAAAGCAAATCCAAACTTCATTGAAGAATATTTACCCGATTTGGCTGCTTCAATGCAAAAAGCCATCATTTCTTCCCTTACACTGAAAATGGAAGCTGCAATAAAACAGCATACATGTATGGATATTGTTTTGGCAGGAGGCGTTTCCGCCAATTCCGGATTACGAAAAGCAATGGAAACACTTAGTAAAAAATATAATCGTCAATTATTTCTCCCCGATTTGGACTTAACCACCGACAATGCAGCTATGATTGCAATCTGCGGTTATTATAAATATCTAAAACAGGATTTTTCTTCCTTACAGGCACATCCCTATGCTTCCGGAAGAGTGTAATGTCTTATGAGTTCATAAAGAATTCTATACGACTCTTCATCCGTTTCATCTTTGATGTAATTCACCATCTTTGTATTCCGCCCACTTTCATCATACTCAAAATCCATCCAGGATTGTAATTCATCATTTCGTCCATAAATAGACACCTTCATAAGCAGATTCCCTTCACGTTGATATACCGTCTTTTTATAGCTATTCAAATCTTCTTCTTCTGATTCGAATAAAAGATTATCATCAGTAAATTTCTGATAAGTTTTGGCAATCAATTGCTCTTGATAATTATAAACCAATATCTTAACCCTATTGCCAGCATTATCGTAAGTATATTCATAAGTTCTTTTATCCTTTTCAAGAACCTCTATTTTGACCATTTTTTCTAGAAGTCCATCCGGTTGATAATCATATTCATATATATACTGTGTTCTCCCGTCATCATCATAATGAACCTCTTTTGTCAATAATTGCTTTTCATTATATTGAAAAGTTTTCTCAACAGATTCAAAATCATCTTCCACATATGCTTCTTGTTTTATCAACAAATCTCCTTCATAAACAAATCGAGTAACATATTGAGGAGAATCTTCTCCATACAAAGTGGTTTGTTGAAGTAATTTCTTATCATCATAAAGAGAGGTTACTTGATGAATTAAGTTATTTTCCTCATCATATTCTTTTGAACTAATCAAGATATTTTGATCATTATATTCATTCAAAACTAAAGATTCAAAAGACGCATCCGGAGAAAAACGTTCTTCCTTCAAAATATTCCCTGATTTATCAAGACTAAGAATGGATTCGGTATAATCTTCTAATGAAATATCATCTTTTCCATAGCCGACACGAAGATGATTAATTTTTTGAATTTTGATTTGTTGTGTAATAGGATTGTTCATTTCCATAGAAATAATAATAAATAATATTCATATTAAAAGGGTTGCAAAATTACACCAATTTATGATAAACACAAACTTTTCATTGCTATCTTTTTTTATAATAAAAAAAGCTCAAATATGAGAAATATGTAAGTTCTCTTTCACATATCGTAATATTTATTATATATTTGCAATTCAAAAATTATATATGGAAATAATGAAACGAATTGACTCTTATTCTAAAAAAATAATCATCGGATTGACTTTTTTTGCGATTGTTCTTATTATCACAGGCATCTTTTCCTATTATAATTTTTTCAGGCAACATAATGCAACGCTTATTGACGCTGTTCCACCCGATGCCACGTTTATTTTTAAAATCAATGACGAAGAACTTTTTTTAAAAAACATTACTCATATCTCTCCGTATCTCAATGAAATTTTTTCTTTTGATGCCTTTATCGGAAGTCAATCATTTATTGACAAGAGTTCTATTAAGGGAGATAAATCAAAACATAAAATAATGATTTCGGGACATCGAATCGAAGAACAAGATGCTATACTCTATTTGGCTACGATGGATCCTGGCACATTCAAAGATTTATTAAAAACCCTCCGAATTGATTCCAGAAATTGTATTAACTACGAAAAAGAGAAAATATATTCTTACGGGACTCATTTCAAGAAATTTTATTTTGTATGTCATCATAATATTTTCTCTGTCAGTGAAAGTCTTCCATTGTTAAAAAAGTCCATTTCGCAGCATAAACAACTCCAAAATTTAGTTCATCAAAAAGATTTTAAAGCTATTTATGAGATTACAGAGAAGAACAATAAACAAAATTGGCTTTTTATTAATCACGAGTTGTTTATCTCCCATTTTTCGAAAAATCTCACTGAAAAATATCAAATGTCAGTTGCTCCATTTAAAAAAGCAAAAAACTGGTCTGCATATCAAATATCTTTCACGGAAACAGAGATGGAATTGTCCGGCTATATGATTCCGGGAGATTCATTTTTCGTTTCATTAGATAATAACAGTGATATGGCACAGTTGTTACCGATAGAGATATTACCATTCTCAACAAGTTGTTACCAAATAGAAAATAAGAAACAATGCCCCATAACCTTTTCCCTACACAAAGATTCTATAGATTTCAGTTATGGAGTATGCCCATCCAACAATCTTTTCCCAAATCCAGAATCACTTTTTCCCTCTGATTATACTCAAGATTCTTCAGTTTCATATAAAAATATAAGTATATACCAATTGGGAAAAGAGCAAAAAGCATCCCTTTTTGAAGAACAAAACATTAGTCCAAATTATTTTATTTATACAACGAATTATTTCATCTGTTCCGATTCAATAAATGCGTTAAAATATTATATCGATCAATCTAAATCGGATAACACTTTGGAAGATCTTCCTCTCTTTAGAATTTCACAAAATCATTTACCCAGTTCGTCTGCATATCAAGTGATTAATTTTTTTCATAACGGCCAACAACGCAAGAATATATTTGCTCCCGACAAGCTCCATCTTCAATTTATAAATAAAATTTCAATATTAGCCATTTCCATGGACTCTCCTCAAAACGGAATCAGTGCGACTAAAATTTATATTAAATTCTAAAATAATTATTCAAAACATTTAAATTTGCACACAATTTTCAACAATAAATTAAAATTAAATTATAGAAAAATGAAAAAAAACACTATGACCATTGTTCTTTGTATTGCTTGCCTGGCAACTGTTTTGGTTTCATGTAAATCAAAAAAAGAAAACGAACAAAATGTTAACAACAAAAATGAAATTCAATTAAAAGTTGAAGAGTATGCTTATGTTGATTTAAGTTCAGATTTGTATCATAATTTATCTGAAAATGAAAAAGCACTTATCCCCATTTTTATTCAGATTGCCGATATTATGGATAATCTTTTCTGGAAACAAACTTTTGGAGATAAAACTATTTTAGACACAATAAAGGATTCATACACAAAGGAATTCGCCATGATTAACTACGGAGCTTGGGACAGATTGGATAATAATATTTCATTTATAAGTGGTTATGGAGAAAAACCATTGGGATGTCAATACTATCCGATTGATATTACTGCAGAAGAGTATGCTCAATATGCGGATGAAAATAAAGGAAGTTTGTACACCGTACTCCGCCGCAATGAAGACGGAACTTTGAAAACAGTATGGTATAAAGACGAATATAAAACAGAACTTGCACAAGTGTGTGAATTATTGGATCAAGCGATTGCCATTGCAGAAGATGCAGGATTAAAAAAATATTTAATTGAAAGAAAAAAAGCTTTCTTGACCGATGACTATTTTGCAAGCGATATGGCATGGATGGATATGAAAGACAGCAAAATAGACTTTGTATTTGGTCCTATTGAAAACTACGATGACAAATTAAATGAAGCAAAAGCATCATACGAAGCTTTCATTTTATTAAAAGACGAAGAAAGAAGTAAAGAATTGGCAGGATTCGTTGCCATGTTGCCTGACCTACAAAAAGAACTTCCTTGCGAACCACAATATAAAGCATTTGTACCCGGAACATCTTCTGACTTAAATGTGTATAATGCCATCTATTACGCAGGCGATTGCAATGCAGGAAGTAAAACTATTGCTATTAACCTTCCCAATGATGACCGGGTTCAAGCAGCAAAAGGAGCACGCCGTCTTCAATTAAGAAATAGTATGCAAGCTAAATTCGATAAAATTTTACTCCCTATCGGAAAATTGATTATTGAAGCAGAACAACAAAAGAACCTCAAATTTGATGCATTTTTCTGGAATGTAACTTTTCACGAAGTAGCACACGGATTAGGTGTTAAACAAACCATTAACGGAAAAGGAAGTGTTGACGAAGCTATGGGAACTGAAAAAACCTCTTGGGAAGAAGCAAAAGCTGACATTTTAGGTCTGTTTATGGTATGTAAACTGATTGAAAAAGGTGAGATTAAAGAAATCACAAAAGAAGATGCCATCACAACATACATTGCAGGGATCTTACGTTCTGTTCGATTTGGAGCTTCCAGTTCTCATGGAAAAGCAAATATGATGTGCTATAATTTCATGGAACAGGGAGGTGCTTTTATAAGAAATGAAGATGGCAGTTATCATATTGACTTTGAAAAAGCTGATCAAACCATTCGCGATTGGGCTGCTTTAATTTTAAAAACACAAGCTACCGGAGACCGTGCCTTTGCAGAAAAATTTAGAAATGAAAATGGACAAATCATGCCTGCACTTCAAAAAGATTTGGACAATATAAATGCTGCCGGAATTCCACGCGACATTCGATTTAATCAAGGATTAAAAGTATTAGGAGCTTCCAAATAATCTAAATTTAATAAAATATGTTTTTCTTAACGAAACGTAATCCGATATTGTTGATCTTTTGTTTTCTTCTCCTACTCTCTTGTCAGTCTCCGAAAGAAAAACAATCTACTGAATCAATTCCCGTTTCCCTTAATGAAGAGACCGCAACTGTTTTTGCACGACAAATTGAGCGATCTCTTTATAATGATGACTCCACCTTTTTTAATCAAGCTTTCGATCAAACATTCATAAAAAAAGCGATCTCGGAGAACTCTATTGTATCAAGCAGCTTAGATACCGATTTTGGCAAAGAGTATTTCAAGAACAATATCTCAGTAGGAGATTTTGTTTTGGGAGCCATAAGAAAAGGCGGTGATTTCAAATTCATTAAATATTATAAAGATGGGGAGACGCATCATATAATATTCAGACTCTATTCTGATTACGGCATTACCATTGACGATTATGAGTTGCATATTTGTGACAATGAAATCAAAATAAAAGACGGATTTAATTATAATTTGGGAGTTTCTCTTATTCAAAAGATTAAATATTCGATTTTATATAATACACTTCAAAAAACGGATCCTAACGGGAATACTTCCATAATTGCAAAAGCAGATAAACTGATCAGTGAAGAGAAAAATAAAGAAGCGGCAGACCTGCTTCAAAAGAATCAGGAACTTATCAAAGAATATCCGCATTATCATCAACTCTTACTTCAAAGCAGTTTTCTTGCATCACCGGAACAATTTATCCCATTTATCGAAAAACTAGATTTAGATCATCGTACTTTGCTTATTCATCAACTGCTCTATTATACAAATAGCGGCAAAATTGAAGCTTCCCAAAAAGTCATTGATGAACTCATAAATATTACCGGAGATGATCCAATTTATCTGTTTTTATATGGTCGGGCTAATTTAATTGCCAAAAAATATCAAGATGCACTGACTTGCTTCAAAGAATTAGAAAATGCGCTTCCTCCCCTATGGGATATTTGGACTTCAAGTTTAGACTGCCATTACAAACTAAAACAATCCGATGAATTTATCAATACTTTATTGATGGGAGAAAAAAATTATTCTATGACTCCTGAAGAGATGATTCAAATTACGAAAGAAGACTATCCGCAAATGCTGGAAGCAGTTAAAAAGCATTTCAACAAATAGCAGTGAAGATGAAATTGAGGATGAGCAGGAAGAAAAAAGAATTCAAAGCGGTATCATTGAGTGCTTTAACTTGGAATAAATTCAAAAAAGAGAAACAGGGCATGTTTTCTCTAATCTTTATTTTAATAGTTGTATGTATTGCGCTGCTGGGTTATTTGATTACTCCCGATTCAACGCCATACTGTAATCAGCAGCAATTAGAAATTGCCTTACAAAAACCGGGATTTAAAGTACAATTACTCAACCTAAAAGCAGAGCGAGAAATTCCAAAAGCCAATCTGTTTGAAAAGATGTTATTTGGGCAAATTTCCGCAAATCAAACTATAGCTATAGATAGTTGGTCTCAAAGTGGAGATACTCTATACGTCAGATTATTTGAGCAAGAAACTCATCTTCCTCCGGTTGCTTATGCGCTCAATGATTTAGACAAAGAGGAACCTATTACCTGCAAAACCTTTATTTTAGGAACTGACCGCTACGGGAGAGATGTTCTTAGTCAACTGATGATGGGAAGTCGCGTAAGTTTAGCCGTTGGATTTATATCTGTTTTCATAGCATTAGTTATTGGCATTTTTGTAGGTTCCATCGCCG